>QMTB01000081.1 GCA_003649845.1 Thermoplasmata archaeon
ATAGAATATCTTTTGGAACATATAATGATTTAGATGTAGATGACGATGAAAATACAGGAGTGAATGGCAAAGATATTAGAGTTCAATATATACTTCTACCATGGTTTTCAACAGAAAATGGTTTATCCGTTGGGTTGAATTTAGTATTAAATATAGATAGATTGGGCGAGGAAATTAAAAATAATGATTTCACTGCTTATATTAGACTTGACAACATAAAAATAGGTTTTAGATCACCAAATATAACTGGAAGTGAAATGCCTTTAAAATTACAACTTTCCTCTATAGTATTTCTAAATCTATTAGATTCAACCTATGGTTTTAAACTCCTATCTAATCCATACTATACTTCTGATATAAACGGAAAAACTCTCTCATTTTTTGCAACATATGATGATTCATCAAACAAACAAAAATATACCTTCTCTTTAAAACCAGCTGTCTCCACTGATATTACTATATCATCAACGAAAGAACCTGGTGTATGGAGTTATTCCTTTAGAAGAAACTCAAATATTGAAACAATATTAGAGACACATATCGTGAGGCACTCTCTAGGAGATACAAAAGATACTATAATAACAATTAAATATCTACCCAGAGAGATCTCGTTTAGATTCTCTATACAACCTTTTAAGAGAAATGGAGGTAAAATATTATATCAGAGTGAAAATGATTACTCAACTGAGATAAAAATTGAATCTAATAATATTGGAAGATGTAGATATGCAACTATAAAAAACCCTCCAAGAGAGATATATACGGAGTGGATTCCAAGTAGAGATACTGGATATCTAAAACTTATAACAGAATCTCAAGGATCAACATCTATCACACTTCAAGATAAATTAGTTGATCCAACGATAAATATCTCCTTAGAAGACATTGGAAATGTAGATTTCAAATCCTATTGGAATCTAACAAACCCTGGAACGTTTAGAATTATAAGAAACTCCTCTATGAACCTAGTAATACACTCTTTTATTGAGGAATGGGAGACTAGGCTGAACATAACTTCCCTATCAAAAAATCTAGATATAAAATGGAATATAAATACAAGTGGATATGTATTCTATGATACAAACCTAGAATCTATAAAAACAGCTGATATTCTAATAAAAACTAATAATATAGGAATTAAAACAAAAGCAGATATATTTAAAGCAGAAGATTTTCAGTTAAATTGGACTAACAACTGGAATATAACAAGTAGTGGAAGAATAGAGTTCTCAATAGTCTCAATTGATGTATATCTAAATGGAATATGGTATCATATCTGGCCTTGGATTTAGACATAGATATAGTTATAGGATCACTCCAAGGTCCAATTACTCCATGTTCATCTTTTGCTTTAACTCTAACATTATAATTCCCTTTCTCCTTCCAGATATGAGTGGCTTGGATAGTTTCACCAGAGGTAGAAGGACCAATCCAATTTGAATAACTTCCATCGCCCCAATCAAATAGATAATAGATTTTATCTCCATCTGGATCAGTCGTTTGTGCTTCAAATGTATATTCTTCTCCTGGTTTACCATGTGATGGTCCATTTATAGTTGGTTGCTCAGGTGGATTTGATTCCTCTGCTATAGCTAAAGCCGGGTCTCCAAAAGGCTGCCATTCTAAAATAGTTTTATAGTCACCAGCGTCAAGATGACCTCTAATATATCTATTTAAACCGTCAACCCATATCTCTCCAAAGGTAAGAGCACCTGTTTTATATGCTCTAAACATATCTAAAACCATACCTTCAATTAATCCATATGTAACATATTTTCCAACATAGGCATAACCTAGAGCAGTCGCTCCCATAGAAGCTATACCACCACCATATGGATTAGCAACAAAAGACCATGAAAAACAGTTGCTATTAGAATTATATTTACCAACACTACAAGCACCTGTTATAACAATAGGAAGTTTATTACCATTTTTAAAATTAGATATTTGACTGCTGAAAAGTCCACCAGCAGGAGTTGGAATCCATATAGAGGTATTATGACGATGAGTAGCCCATGTAGTTGGATTGCCATGCCCAGAGAAATCAACAAATCCAGCACCCTCATTAAAAGCAGATTCTATCTCAGATAAACCAGATGGAGAATAGCCACCTAGTCTACCATTAGAATCCCAGATTTTATTAGGTATAAAAGTATTCATTATCTTTATAACTGCTTCATTAACATATTCTCCCTCGTCAACACTATCACCTGGAAAAGAATCTCCACCAGCCGTTATAATATTGGTAAACCAATCTTGGGTATATGCCTTATTATTTTCATATTGAATAATTTTATTAACAACGTCAGATACCTGGTTTCTATCTATACAAGGTATCCTAGAAAGATAAACATCTGGATGAAAATCAATATCGTCTGTATTGTTATTCCAGTTATACTCTGCAAAAACATCATTATCATTGGTATCCCAACTAGAAAAAGAATATGTTTCATTATAGATATCAGCATAATATAAGTCGCTAACAAATATCTCCTTATCACTATCTGATACCTTTATATGGGTTTCTCTAGCTGGAAAATGATTTACATCACCAACTAGGAGAACAAAAGTTGTATCCCAATTCTCTATAGCATCTTTAATAAAATATTTAATCTTCTCAGCATCATCTCTACCTTGCGCTGGGAAATATACACCATTATATATTTCATCGAGGGTTACAAGTCTAGTAGAGATACCTCTATGGATCTTATGATCTACAAGAGGTTGAATTTCTCCAACAAAATCAGCTGGTGATATAATAACAAACATATGGTCTGAGGTAGGATCTACAAAGGATTTATCCAGAGGAGGTATATACTCTATATCTATATCCATTGATTTCGCTACCAATATCTTATCTTCTCTAGGCAGATATCTTACTGGATATAATTCAACTGTAACAAAAAGATATCTTTTTTCTTTATATATACCAGCACCTAAATCATATCTAAACCAATCCTCAGGATAAATATTAAAATCATAGTTTATCTGATTTAAATCAATATCTGGTTTACTGCCAATTATATATGGAGTTGGAGAAGGAGTTATCTTCTTCTCGAGGGGTAATTTATATGAATCATAAACATCAACCTTTACATCTAAAACCTTTGAACCAAAAGGTAAACGGAAAACCTTAACTTGGGATGGAAGCAATGGATAACCTGTTATAATAATAGAGCCATTAGACTCTGAAAGTTCAATAGATACAAATTCATCAGTAGACATTATAGATGGTTCCTTAAAAGAAAAACTCATGGATTTCTCAGCAATCATCTCATCAGTTGATATACCTACTACACTATAGTTACTAATAAGAATAATACAGATACTCAATATAGGTAAATACATTCCTAGGCCAGATCTCATTTTTAATACACCATTTTGTCTATACTAATTATAGAAAGTTAGATAACTATATTAATATTTTCAATTTAATAATATATAAAATAAGAAGATGGAGGGTATTTTAGATTAGAGTATAGAACAGAATTTGTGTTCCAGATAGAGTTTTAGAAGCTGAACCGACAGTTACTTCTATTGTTACTTTACCTAAGCCTATGATAACTGGTAGCTTAATTTTCTGTGTTGCACCAGCTGGAATATCAATGGTGCCGCTAGTCTCTTTGTTGATAAGCCCAAGTATACCACCAGTTGCTGTAATAGAGTAGGATACATCCTGTGCATCACCAGTACCAGTATTACTAACCTCTACTTCTACACCAAAACCTCCTTTAACACTGTCTATCTGAATAATTGGATAGCTGCCGCCACCTGCAGCATAGTATATAGTACCATCAGCCTCATATGCCATGCCTATACCACCAACATCGCAGACTACAACATTCTCTGAACCAGATTGTCTAACAGGTGTACTCCATGTTCTACCGCCATCAATGGTGAAAGATGAATATAGCGCTCCATCCTTTACATACACACAAGTAGCGCTATTATCATCATAATGCGCAATCCTTGGAGATGAACCACTCGTATCTATAATCGTCTCTACTGGTTCATCGCTGAAACCAAACATAGATGAGTAGGATACAATTTGACCATCTCTCTCTGACACAATTATAACATTGTTATTCTGAGCAGAAACATCTATATTATCATCACTACCAGTAGTTGTAAGAGCATATCCACCTATATCTGGATGAATTGGATAACCTTGATACTCATCCCATCTACTAAAATCGAATATATATATTAAGATATCATTTTGCCCAGTTTCCTCATTGAAGAAATTCCATACACCATACATATGTAATGTCATTGGATCAATATCTGCACTAGTTGATTCACCTCCAGCTATAGTAGGATTAGCAGGATCATCGTTAAACCAATATATCCAAGCATATCCTTCTTCATTAAATTGATATGATAAGAAGGGTTGAGGACCTACACCAACATTATCCCCTTGCATAGTATGAGCACCAAAAGCCCATGTATTTTCTGAAGAATCTGCTGCTGTATAAGCTCCAACAGCTACATCAACAAAATTTGTGATATCAAGAGAACTCCAATCCCAATATACAAGACTATATCCATCAGCAGAGAAATCAGTTAAATCTGTAATCATCCATTTATATAAAGCTGCACCATTAGTATCCATAGGATTTGGAACCATGGTACCTAGAAATCTACCATCACCACAAGCATCAACATCTGGACTTTCAGGTAGCTCCTCTATCTGATATCCAACAGCATTCTCTGGCCAAGTTGCGCCAGCGTCTACGGAACCAGTAAACCAAACTGTTTGATCATCTTGAAATCCTAGACATACATTAGATGTATCAGTTGCAACTGTTGGAGTATAACCAAGATATAATGGTGTCCCATCTAGTATACCAGTAGTAGAACTCCTAATAATAGGATTTAACATTTTAGCTTTCGACATTTCCATGCCCGCTATACAACGTCCCAGATTTTTAATAACTAATTTATGTTCTTTCTCTAAAGGTTGCAAACTGGCTACTGCAACACTTGTTACCATCAGCCCCGCAAAAATGATAGCCCCAATATATATTGCCTTTTTATGCATATTTTTTCACCTATAGCTCATCAATTTTTCCCAATGTATCTTTTTACAATAGATCTTCTACATATGTAGAAACCAATTAAAAAATATACCAACGATTATATAAATCTTGTGGATAAATTAATATTGTTATAATCCTATAAAAATAAAAAAGTGGGGGAGAATTTTTATAGACCAGTTACAAAGAACAATAGCATCTTACAGCTCTTCTCTACACTCGCTCCATCAGCTTTCACAGTAATAGTCGCTGGACCTAAACCAAGTACAAGACCAGTCTTCACAGTAACAGAGCCACCCACTGGTATGCTAGAGATAGTACCGCTTTTACTACCAAGGAATACTAGATTTCCACTAATAGTTATACTCCAGTCAACATTAGATGCATCAGCAGTTCCAACATTCTTAATAACTGCAGATACGCCAAATCCACCGGATACCTGATCGATGGTTATAACCGGAGCAGCAGCACCAGCAGCATAGTAGATGTTTTTATCACCGTCTCGATCATCAGTCCAAACTATACCAGCTGGATGAATATCACAAGTTTTCTCCTCCTCAACAACACTTCCATCGACATCGTTTACCTGTGTAGGTTCACTCCAACTTGCTCCACCGTTATCTGATGTAACTAGATACAGATTTCCATTTGAAACATAGACCGCTCTGAATTCTCCTCCAGCAAAACATATATCTGGATAGTTACCAGATGCTATAGTTGTATACTGCCAGCTTGCCCCATTATCAGAACTATATGCACATTTTACATTTCCATTATTTACATACACTATAACTACATTATCTCCATTATGAGCAATAGCTGGGAGAGTACCTTCATCTATATATTTCTGATAAGGTGTAAACTCAATATCCGTTGAATCCGTGTCACCTTCAACTGGTATAATCATCTTCCAAACTATGTAATCTTTGCCATCTGTTTCATTATAGTATTGCCATACATAGTGAGATTTCATATATTCATTGGACATATCACCATAACTAGCAGGAGCAGTAATTAAATGTGACTGACCATCGAAAGTTGACTCACCGCCTACTACATTACCAGATTCATCTATACCGTGTATCATCTGCTCTGGACAAGCTGGTATATCATAGCCCATTTGAGCAAAGTGATATATATAGAATGCAACTGGCCCTTCCATATCATAGTATTGTCCATGTAGCCAGCTGTTATCGGACATACAAGAGAATTCAAGCTCAGGCGCTTCACCCTGCCAATTATAGAACTGCCAGCTTTCTGTATCAAAGAAGTCAGGTATAACATAGAAACCCATGAGACTCTCTGCTATATCACACCACACACCCCAAAGTCCAGTATAAGTAGGTCCATCAACCCAGGCAATATCATTGAAGATATCATACATTGGTTGAGTGAACCCTAGTACCGTCCAAGTTTGGCCAGCATCTTGCGAATAAGACCAAGCCATTCTGCTATCCATAATGTCGTATTCCTGAGTAAAAGCTACGATGATGTTACCTTCTCCATCTCTAGTAATCTGTGGGCGAGTATCATCAACATCACTTCCTACAGATACCAGTATATTACCAGCATTAGTAGCTTTCTGATCCCCTGTAAATTTATGTACCTTCAAGGGCAATTGAGTAGCACCAGGAAATACCAATTTCTGTGTATTAGCTCCTTGATCTACACTAGTCAACGCACCAGCCTGTAAGAATAGGAGCGAAATCAGTATAAATGCTCCTCCTATAGACAATGCTTTCCTATTCATCTATTTTGCCGATGCTGTTAACTTAAGATTTTAAACCCATCCCACTTATTCCATAGTTTTGGGTGTCTCACATATGGAATGGGATGGGATTGAGGATATTAAAAGACTTTTAAAAGAAAAACATATCGTTCAAAGGGAGAGGACACCTATAGATATCA
>QMTB01000082.1 GCA_003649845.1 Thermoplasmata archaeon
ATAGAGAGATGATCAGATTCAACCTAGAAAATAGATCCTATATCAATAGATATTATTAGCAGATTAACTACTCAAATGTAGTTAGGTAAAAGGTAACTCTAAACATCTCCTTCAAACTATAAAATTTATCATAACATCTATGGCAAACTACTGAGAGATTCAAAGAATGAAAATATCATAATCAAAAATATTGTCTGTATATTCACTAGAATTTTAACTTAATGAGATAGGAAACAATCCATTTGTTCAATTAATCTACTAGTTTATTAGGAAAGTGATTTATAGTAGGTACTCGTTCTTAATTTTCAGAAAGGATGGGAGGAAATTTTCCATTTCTGATATATGGAAGAGTTTACTCTAAAGAATCTTTTCTAGGATGTGAAAAAATGATAAATGACAGGATATCAAAAGAGAGGATAGAAAATCTAAGCAACAATGATACGCTCTCACAAAAATGTAATTGGGCCAGGCTCTGGATTAGAGGACTTATGTAAGTCCAAACTTCTTCTTTTAAATTTTTTTAAACCATTATTTCTTCTAAGTTTCTAACATATATTTAAACAAATATGATATAATCATTATAACGATGTTGATAATGAAATAGATTTTAATTTAGATATATTCTATCAATATAAAATTGATGAATAGAAATGGATCTTCTATTCCAATAATTTTCCGTATGAAGACATGGTTCCTTTATAAATCAAACTCTAGATCCGCGAGATACCGATTTAGAAAAAAATTATGAGCTACATATTGAGTGAAGACAAGGTTTTATATTATCTAAATGTTTTTCATCATCTAGAATGATAGATATATCAACAAATATAGCTTCCCTCAAACTAGAGAATCCTACTATTCTAGCTTCTGGTATATTAGATGAAACAGCAGGTAGTATGATAAGTATTCTTGAAAATGGAGCAGCAGCAGTGGTAACAAAATCCATTGGACTAAAACCTAGGAAAGGTTATCCAAATCCTACTATCATCGAACTAGAATATGGTATATTAAATGCAATGGGTTTACCAAATCCGGGTATAAAAGAATATAGAGAGGAGATTATAGAAGTTAAAAGAAATGGTGGAATAATAATCGGCAGTATATTTGGATCAACACCAGAAGAATTTATATCTCTAGCAGAGAAGATGGAATCATATGGAGTAAATGCCTTAGAGCTTAACTTAAGCTGTCCACACGCATCAGGGTATGGTTTAGAAGTTGGACAGGATAGAAAACTAGTTAAAACCATAGTTGAAGAAGTGAAAAACTCTGTTCATATACCAGTTTTTGCGAAGATTTCATCTAACCTCTCGGATATATCATCTATAGCTAAAGCAATTATAGATGGAGATGCAGATGGAATAGTTGCAATAAACACAGTTAAAGCAATGACCATAGATTTAGAACTCCAGAAACCTATTCTATCAAATAAAATAGGAGGCTATTCTGGTAGAGCAATAAAACCTATTGGAGTTAGATGTGTATATGAGATAACAGAGGAATATTCAATACCAGTAATAGGAGTAGGAGGAATAGTATCTGGAGAAGACGCACTTGAATATATCATGGCTGGTGCATCAGCTGTAGAAATAGGATCAGGTATATACTATAGAGGCGTTGATATATTCAAAAAGATCTGTAGAGAGATAGAAAGTTGGATGGAATTACATAACTATAGAAATATTAAAGATCTAATAGGAGTGGCTCATTAGAGATGAATAAACCAATGGTTACGACTATCCAAGAAGTATATCTGGAGAATAAGGATACAAAAACCTTTCTATTTAGATATCCCGTAAAAATAAAACCAGGACAGTTTTTTATGATATGGATTCCAGATGTCGATGAGATACCTTTAAGTTGTTCTTATATAGATGATACAATAAAAGGTATAACATTCCGTAGAATAGGAGATGCAACAAAAAAATTATTTGAATTAGAAATAGGGGATAAAATAGGTGTTAGAGGCCCATATGGTAATGGATTCAACATAGAAGATGGAAAAATATTATTTATAGGTGGAGGTACGGGTATAATAACACTTACACCAGCAGTAGAAGAAGCTAGAAATAAAGGTATCGATACAACAGTTATAATTGGAGTAAAAACAGAAGAGGAACTTATATTTGAAGAACGTTTAAAAGAAACAGGTTCAAAGATCTATATTACAACAGATGATGGATCAAAAGGTTATAAGGGATTTGCATCTGATCTAGCATATAAGCTGTTATCTAGAGAAAAATTTTCTTCAATTATAACATGTGGTCCAGAGTTAATGATGAAGAAGATAATGGATATAAGAAACGATATACCTATGCAAGCATCTCTAGAGAGGTATATGAAATGTGGTATAGGATTATGCGGTCATTGTGTTATAGGAAAAGGTTTAAGAGTATGTATAGATGGACCAGTTTTCAATCATCAAAAACTCGAACATATAAAAGATTTTGGATTGTATAGAAGAGATGCCAGTGGAAGAAAAATATTCTTCAAATAGGGTGAAAAACTATGAAAATATATACTGGGAGTATAAATATAAAAACATCTGGTGAAAATGATATAGTAGATATAACAGATGAAACACAGAGAATTATAGAGGAATCAAAGGTTAAAGATGGGTTAATATGTTTATTTATACCAGGTTCAACTGGGAGTATAACTACTATAGAATATGAACCTGGTTTAAAGAAAGATCTACCAAAGGCTTTAGAGAAAATAGCTCCTAGAGATATATATTATTATCACCATGAAACATGGCATGATGATAATGGTAGATCTCATGTAAAAGCTAGCATACTAGGACCTAGTTTAACAATACCTATTAGAGATTCTAAGTTGATACATGGAACTTGGCAGCAGATAGTATTCATAGAGTTTGATACGAAACCTAGAAATAGAAGAATAATTGCTCAGATAATAGGGGAATAATGACTACTATAGGTATCCTAGATGGATACGTAGATGAACCAACCTGCCTTGGAGTTCCACCTTATATAAGCACGTATCCTAGATATATAGCAGGAGCAGCATGGAATGTTGATAGAAACAATAATGTTATATATTATACTGTAGATCAAATTAGGAGGGATAGAAGTTTACTATTAAAACTAGGAAAAACCGATATATTAATTGTTATAGCAGGAATGATTGTACCAGGTAGATATCTATCAGGTTATCCTATTAGTTTAAATGAAATCCGTTTATTTCTAACAGATCTAGATAAACCAATAAAACTTCTATGTGGACCTGCTGCTAGATATGGATTTGGAATAGCAGGTGGAACAAAACCAAAGGAAGCCTCTAAGATACAAAATATATTTAATGGTATTATAAAAGGCGATTGTGAGATAATAATATATGAACTATTAGATAGAAATCTAGATTTAGAAGATATAGATCTATCTAAGAAAAGACAGAATGCACATAGTATTAGAGAATATACTATAGAAGGCTCAAGGATTATAAAACAACATCCTTTCTATCCATCTGCTCTAATAGCAGAGATAGAAACCTATCGCGGCTGCCCTAGAACTATAACAGGTGGCTGTTCTTTCTGCGTAGAAACATTATATGGGAAAACAGATTTTAGACCAATAGAAGATATACACGCTGAGATAGAAGCTCTATATAAGAATGGTATAAAACATATACGCATTGGAAATCAACCTTGCATATTCTCATATATGAGTAAAGAAGCAGGTAGAAAAGAGTTTCCAAAACCAAATCCAGATGCAATATATAAACTATTTAAAGGCATACATGAAGTTGCCCCTAATCTAAAAACTATTCATATCGATAATGCAAACCCTGGGGTAATAGCTAGATACCCTGAGGAAAGTAGAGAGATAGCTAGGATAATTATAAGATATCATACACCTGGTGATACAGCTGCTTTTGGTATTGAAAGTGTTGATCCAAAGGTTATAGAAGAGAACAATTTGAAAGCTTCAGCTGAACAAATAATAGAAGCAATTAAAATATTAAATGAAGAAGGAAGAATGAGAGGAGTAAATGGTATGCTTGAACTTCTACCTGGAATAAATTTCTTATTTGGACTCAAAGGAGAGACAAGAGAAACATATAGTTTAAACTATAAATTCCTAGAAGAGATACTCCATAGGAATCTCTTAATTAGAAGGATAAATATAAGACAAGTTATACCTCTACCAAATACTTTGATGTATAATATTGGAACTAATATTATAAGGAAACACCATGTTTTATTTAAAAAATTTAAGAAAATGGTTAGAGAGAACATTGAACAACCTATTCTAAAGAAGATGCTACCGATAGGTGTAATACTTAGAGATATATATACTGAGAAAACCATTGGTAAAACAACTTTTGGTAGACAAATAGGAAGCTACCCATTACTAGTAGGTATACCAGGATTATATCCAATTAATCGTTTTCTAGATATAATGGTTGTAGACTATGGATATCATTCTATAACAGGTATACCTATACCATTGAAGATAAATCATATTCCTAGGGAAACATTAGAAGCTATACCAGGTATAGGTAGGAAACGTGCAAATAGAATACTACTTCAGAGACCATTTCATAGTGAAAAAGAGTTTATAGAAGCATTAGATAATATAGATATAGCTAAATCTATATTGGAATATATAAGTTTTAAACAGTGAAATATAAAAAATATTAGATGTTCTACCAATTTAGATGTCAGAAGATACATTTGTAGAACTTGAAGATAAGATAAACTATCATTTTAAAAACCGTGAGTTACTAGTAAACGCTTTAACACATAAAACCTATGCATTTGAAGCACCACAACCAGTAGAATATAATGAGAGACTAGAATTCCTAGGAGATAGTGTATTGAATTTCTTAGTTTCAGAGAAACTATATAAAACAAATGAATTCTTCTCAGAAGGTGAACTTACTAGACGACGGGCATCAATAGTAAACAATAGAAGACTATCTCAGATAGCAAAGGAATTAAATCTAGGTAAATATCTAAGATTGGGAAAAGGAGAACGGCAACAAAAAGGTTATACAAATCCAACGAATCTAGCTAATGCCTTAGAGGCATTGATAGGTGCAATATATCTAGACTCTAATCTAGATACTGTTAGAGATATAGTTTTCAATCAAATATTAAGAAGATAAAAGGAGATAAAAAAATATGGATGTAGCAATAGTTTCAATGAGACCGAAAATAGCTGATAAAAAAGCCAATATAGAGAAGATGAAGAGGTTTATTCAAAAAGAGAAGGCAGATCTATATATATTTGGAGAAATAACATTAACAGGTTATAGATGCAAAGATGAACTTAGAGAGCTAGCTGAACCGATAGATGGACCTTCTATAAGAGAATTATCTAAGGTAGCTGAGAAGAATAATAGTTATATCATATTTGGTATGCCACTACAGGATGAAAATATAAAGGGTTTGATATATAACTCAGCTGTACTTCTTCATCCTGATGGAAAAATAGGCGTCTATAGAAAATGGTTCTTACCAAATTTTGGACCTTTTGAAGAAAAAATATTCTTTGATGAAGGTCAGAAACTAGAGGTGTTTAAAACAGATTTTGGAAAAATAGGGATACTGATATGTTATGATATCTATTTCCCAGAGATTACAAAGGCATATGCATTGCAAGGAGCAGATATAATGGTTTGTCTATCTGCTTCTCCATCAGTAACAAGAGTCTATTTTGAGAGGATAATACCAGCTAGGGCAATAGAAAACACTGTTTATTTCATCTACACCAATATAGTTGGAACACAAGAAGATCTAATATTCTGGGGCGGCTCTCAGATATATGATCCACTTGGTACACTACTAGTTAAAGCACCATATTTCAAGGAATCTATCATAAAAACTAGTTTAGATTTAGATATACTGAAGATAGCTAGAGCTCAGAGACCCGTTTTAAGAGATATAAGGCCAGAGATATATAGGGATCTATATATGCTAGCAAGAGGAGATAATAAAAATGATATCCTATAACTATGTAAACAATAGTTAATTTTCATGCAAAACTATTTAAAATATGATGTATATCATTTTCTATTGAAAGGATTGAAAAAGCTAAAAAACCCTCTTTCATAGAGGTTTTTTACCTTTTTTATTCTTTCAAAAAAGTATAATAAAGGAGAAAAAAATATATGAAAGGAAACGTAAAATGGTATAACCCAAGGAAAGGATATGGGTTTATACAAGGAGAAGACGGACAAGATGTTTTTGTACATAGAACAGATGTACCAGTAGGTGTATTCCTCAATGAGGGAGACTCCGTTGAATATGAGGTAGAAAATACAAATAGAGGTTTAAAAGCAACACATATAAAGAAATTATAAAAAGATTTTAAAAAAATTGTTTACCTCTCAATTCCTCTTTTTATAAAAAACTATTTGAGGTTTTGAGAGGAATCTCACTATTTTTTATGTAATTGGTTTAGCAGGTATACCAGCATATGTTTTACCGCTTTCTAGAATCTTATTTTGTGGTACAACAGCACCAGCAGCTACAATAACGTTATCTTGAATTGTAACACCAGGCATTATTATAGCACCAGCTCCAATGATACAGTTATCACCAATATGTACTCTTCTAATAGTTATAGTACCTCTAGAGTAATCATGTATATGTCCATATATAATTGCATATTCCCCCATAGTAGTATTACTACCAAAAGAGGTTACACAAGGATCTTTAACTACTCCTCCAACTAAGGTATTCTCACCAATATGCATACCTAGTAGTTTGTAATAAAAATTTTTCAATCCACCTATAGGAAATATCTCCATGAGTTTACGAGCTGGGGTATATAAAGTACAGAGAAGCATCCATCTGAAAACATTCTTCTCTCTAATATTATAAGGATAAACACCAGGTTCATAGACTATATGGAATATATGTATAATTAAA
>QMTB01000083.1 GCA_003649845.1 Thermoplasmata archaeon
GAATTAGTAAAAGAAAAATATGTGAAGTGTATTCTCCTTCTAATTATCCTGATCAGTAGATATAGCTACTATTGTAACAACGAATATAAGTTTTTTACCAGCTAGAGGATGATTAAAATCAATAGTAACAGTTTCATCATCCACCTCTGTGATCGTTCCAACTAATTTCTTACCTGGATAAACTTCAACAGAAACTTTTGCTCCTTGGACAGGTTTAAATTCAGGGTTAAAACTATCTTTAGGTGCCTTAAGAATAAGTTTTTCATTATACGATCCAAAACCTTCCTCCGGCTGAAGTTCTATAGTTTTAGAATCTCCAGGTTTCATACCAATTAGTTGTTCTTCTAAAGCTAAGAAAAGTTTACCTTCACCTACTACTAAACGTAAAGGTTGTTCTTCAGTCGCCTGAAAGAAGATAGTTCCATCTTTCAATCTGCCTTCACATAAAACATCTACTATATCTCCTTCTTGTATCCCACTCATCTTTACAAACCACCATACTCTCCAAAGTGGAGTGAAAAAAATAAAAAACCCAGTTTATGAAGGGTTTCTATTTTTTCCATTTCAATTGTATCCTCTACTCTATTTTATAGTTTTCCATGTTATTCAGGTATATCTGATAGATCCCTCATAGCTTTATCTATAAGTTCATCTGGATATTCATAGTCTTGAATAGTACCCTTATGGTAAGCATCATAAGCAGAGAGATCAAAGTAGCCATGTCCACTGTTTGCAAATACAATCGTTTTTTCTTCTTTACACATCCTAGCGAAGTCAATAGTCGCTTTAACTGCATGTGCTGTTTCAGGAGCAACAACAAATCCTTCTGTTTTGGCAAATAAAAGTGCAGCTTCAAAAACCTCTCTTTGATGATAGGCAACAGCCTCCATATAACCATCTTTTGTAAGTTTGGATAACAAAGGAGAGTCCCCGTGATATCTTAAACCACCAGCATGTATAGCAGCTGGAATAAAACTATGACCAAGGGTATACATCTTAAGCAACGGTGTCAAACCAGCTGTATCTCCAAAATCATATCTATATCTACCTTTTGTGAGAGTTGGACATGCAAGAGGTTCTACAGAGATAACCCTTAAATCAGGTTTTTTACCAGTGATTTTATCATGTAGGAAGGGAAAACTTGCACCGGCAAAATTACTGCCGCCTCCTACACAACCAATGATGATATCTGGGTAATCATCGATTAATTCAAATTGTTTCTTCATCTCCTGACCAATAACTGTTTGATGGAGAACAACATAATTTAAAACAGAACCAAGGGCATAATTTGTATCATCATGTGTAGCAGCATCTTCAACAGCTTCGCTAATAGCAATACCAAGACTTCCACTTGTATCTGAATCCTCTGCTCTTATCTTTCTACCTACCTCTGTCAACTCAGTTGGACTAGGGTAAACCTCTGCACCCCAAGATTCCATGAGAACTCTACGATAAGGTTTCTGTTCATAACTACATTTCACCATATAAATTCTAGATTTCATATCAAAAAGATTTGTACCAAAAGCAAGGGCGGAACCCCATTGACCTGCCCCTGTTTCAGTAACAAGACGTTCAATACCTTCCTTCATATTATAATAAGCCTGTGCAACTGCTGAATTTGGTTTATGACTACCAGGAGGACTAACACCCTCCCATTTAAAATATATCTTAGCGGGTGTCTTCAAAGCTTTCTCTAATCTCTCAGCTCTGTAGAGAGGAGTTGGACGCCATATGCGATATATCTCTCTTATCTCCTCAGGTATAGGAATATATCTCTCTCTGCTAACTTCCTGTTGTATTAAACCCATTGGAAATATCGCCTTTAAATCATCTGGTTTAATAGGTTCCATGGTTTGTGGATTCAAAGGTGGATCCAATGGATCTGATAAATCAGCTTGAATATTATACCAATATTTTGGGATATCCTCCTCATCAAGAACTATTTTTTTCACGCGATCAGCCTCGAGTGAGCTCTTATTGAAAATTTACATTTAAATATATCGCAAGTAGAAAGAGTAGAGTTAATATAATATGAAAACTATTTCTTTTTGAGCTCACAAGGGTGTATGGGATGGGATATAAAAGAGTGGAAAAACAAGAAAGTTTGAATTATCTATTTTCAACCATTTTAAACAGGGGGATTAATATATGAATGAAGAAACATCTTATACAACAGATAATTTTGAAAGACATCTGGAGATAGTTAAAAAAGTAGATGCATTATTGGAATCATATGATGAAGAAAGGATACCATCAATTCCTAAAAATGATGATTTTTTCGGAGAAAAAATCTCAAAGCTTTACAAACCTTGGAATCTTTATCTTACACAGGCTCTTCCAATTGAAGGAGGAGTTTTGATACAAGAGAAAAAGAAGAAAAATAAAACACATGTTAACAATAGGAAAACAAAACCAAAGAAGAGAAAACAGCTAGAGAAGAACGAAGTTTTGAAAGATGAAAAAGAAAAAGGCTTCGGATGGAAAAACCTTGGGAAGAGAAAGATTGTATATGATGATAATCTAAAAGAATATGTATATCAAGTAATTGAACCTAAACTCAGTGAGGAAGAGAAGGAAATCAAAGAAAAGCTTATCGAATTATTTAGATTCCAAGTAGACGTAGACGTATCAGGGATGGATGGGGATGGGAAGATAAAAGAATTATGTAGAATATTAGATAAAATTATTGAGGAGAATAATATTAACGTATCCAGTAATTCTAAGGACAAAATATATTACTATATATTACAAGAATTCGTTGGATATGGAAAGATAGATATCTTAATGAGAGATGATGGTATAGAGGATATCTCCTGCGATGGGACTGGTGTACCAATTTTTATATACCACAGAGACTATGAATCTATTAGGACAAATGTTGTTTTTGAAGATGATGAAGAGATAGATTCTTTTGTAGTAAAACTAGCTCAGATATGTGGAAAACAGTTATCCATATATGAGCCTATAGTGGATGGTAAACTACCAGATGGATCTAGATTACAGACCACGCTTTCTAAAACAGTTACACATAGCTCTACATTTACCATTCGAAGATTCAGAGAGAATCCACTTACTTTTATTGATCTAATGAATAGTAATACACTCTCAATTGACATGGTTGCCTACTTTTGGATGATCATAGAATATGGCACATCTATACTATTTTGCGGTGGTACAGCTAGTGGTAAAACCACTACACTCAATGCTCTTTCTCTGTTTATTCCACCTTCATCAAAAATTGTATCCATTGAGGATACAAGAGAGATAAATATACCCCATGAAAACTGGATCGCTGGTACAACAAGAGCTGGTTTTAGTACCTCCGAGACTAATAAAACAGGTAAAGATATCGATATGTTTGATCTAATAAAAGCTGCTCTACGTCAACGTCCTAGGGTAATAATTGTAGGAGAGGTTAGAGGTAAAGAAGCTTATACTTTATTTCAAGCTATGGCTACAGGTCATCTATCATACTCAACAGTTCATGCTAGTGACATGCAAACTCTTATACAAAGACTAGAAAGCCCACCAATTTCTCTACCACGATCCTTGTTAACCTCCTTGGATGTAGTGGTTTTCCTAAAAGCAGTTAACATGGCAGATGGTAAGGTTCGTAGGAGAGTAACCAGTGTAGTGGAGATTGTAAAACAAGATCCTGAATCAGGTCGTTTAATCTCTGTTACACCATTTAGATGGGTTTCACCTCTTGATGATCGTTTTGAATATAGTGGTGGGAGTACAATACTTGATAGAATACGTAAAGAGAAAGGATGGAGTTTAGAACAGTTGAATCAGGAATTAGAGAATAGAAAAAAAATTCTTAGATGGATGCAGAAACAAGGTATTAGATCCTATAGAGAAGTGGGTAAGATAGTAGCGGAGTATAAAAAAGATCCTGAGGCTGTTTTAAAGAGAGTAGATGTCCTATGAAATCAACAAAATACTCTCAGTTTTCTTTGCATATATTTAAAAAGATAGCTAATAGATTTTTCAGAGAGGATGGAGAAAAAAATTTGTTAATGGAGAAAGCAAATATAGGTATACATTATGAAGAATATAAAGCTTTAACTTGTATGAATACGCTAATTGCTGCTATATCTTCTATAACAGTAGCTCTCCTACTTTATCTCCTATTTCCAAGTAATTCTATGCTGCTTCTATCACTTATTTTAGTAGTTTGTATTCCTAGTATTGTAGGACTAATTTATTGGTATTACCCATCTTATAGAATAAAATCTAGAGCTGCTGATATCGATAGATTTCTACCATATTCTATTAATTTTATCAGTACTATGTCTGAAACAGGTGTTTCACCTGGCGAGATTTTTAGAACCCTTGCTAAAACAGATATATATGGTGAAATACAAGTTGAAGCGAAGAAAATCGCAAAGGAAATAGATATCATGGGTATTGATAATATCACAGCTCTCAAACATGGATTAGAGAGAAGTCCTTCAAAGAAATTTAAAGCATTCCTTCAAGGTATGATTGGAACTATTCAAACTGGTAGCGATCTAAGTAGTTTCCTTACATCCAGTGTTGATAGATATCTTAGAGATGACCTATTATCTAGGAAAAAAAACTTAGAGTTTCTAGGTTTAATAGCTGAGTTATTTGTCATGGCAGTTATAGCTTTTCCATTATTCCTTGTAATAATTATAGCTGTCATGGGTTTTATAGGTAAAACAACCTCTACTCAGTTTGATGTTATATATCTCATAGCCTTTGTAATGCTTCCTCTTGCATATTATGGGTTCTATGTTCTTATAAAATCAACAACTATTCAAGAGATAGGGAAGGGTAAAAAGGAAGTTGCTTCAACTTTTAAAGAACTATATGAGAATAATAGATCATCGATACATATAATCTTCTTCTCCATAGGGTCTCTGATATTTTTATATCTAATACTTGTTTTACTTCAAACATTTGGTTATCTAACCCTATCATTCTATCATATTTTAGAGGTATTATTCCTCTCTTTCCTAGTAATTATTGGTCCTATTGGATTCCATAGTTATATAAACGATCAGAAAAGAAAAGAGATTCAAAATAAATTCCCTGATTTCCTTGAAAGCGTAGGTAACTCCCTTGATTCTGGTATGAGTGTTTTTGATGCTATAAGAACTTCTTCAAAAGGTAAATACGGTAAACTTACACCAGAGTTAGAGAAGATGAAAGCAGAGCTATCATGGAATATACCTGTGAAAACTATTTTTACAAATTTCGCTCGTCGTATGAAGAACCCTTTGTTGAAGAGAGCCATTATAACTATTAATAGAGGTATAGAAATGGGAGGTAATACCTCGAAGATTTTCCTAGCTGCTGCAAAGGAGATAAGACAGGTTAATGATGTGAGAGAACAGAGAACCGCTAATATGAGCATGTATACCATGGTAATTATAATGTGTTTCGTTGTATTTTTATTTATAATGTATGTTATAAATAGTACATTGTTCTCCTATTTCTTCAACTTCCAAGCCACTCAAGGTGACCTTGGCAGCGTTATTAATATAGTTGATTATAACCGTCTACATTATGCATTATACTCCTTCGTCTTCATACAAGGAGTAGGATCTGGATTATTAGGTGGCTTTTTATTAGATGGAAATCTCTCATCAGGTGTTAGATATAGTTTCATTCTTGGAATAATATCTATAATAGTGTTTAAACTATTATTTTAGGAGGAAAAATGAGATGAGGAAAGATGCTGTCTCTGAGATAGTTGGAACAGTACTACTATTAGCTATGGCTGTATCATTATTTGCCGTATTACATATAATTATATTTAATTCATCTATAAATGAAAATACATCAACTCCATCTGCTATGATAGTTGCATCACTTAGAAATCAAACAATAATATTAGAACACCATGGAGGGGAATCACTAAGTATTGATAATACAAAGATTATGATTACTATAGGAGGAGAAGAAAAAATTATACCTTTAAACTCTACTTTCTTTAAAGATGAAAACCATAATGGGAAATGGGATATAGGAGAAGAAATCATCTATATTCCATCTGAAGATATATCTGGTTTAGAAGTAGATTCTATTGTTATAGATAAACCCAGTAATTCTCTGCTTTTTACAGGTACACTACAGAGTGGCTCTACAAAAACTATGCCATCTGTCACAACATTAGATGCTACAGATATAACTAGTGATTCTGCTAAACTATGGATGGAATACTATTTCAGAGGATACACTGGTTTTATCCGCTTCTTATATAAACCCATTGGAGGAAACTGGGTTAATACAACTTGGACTTCAGCATCTGATACAGGTAAATATAGCGAGATAATTACAAATCTATCTAGCAACACCTACATCTTCAAAGCGCAATTACTCTACAATTCAACTATAGTAGATGGTGAAGAGAAGACATTTACAGTAGGTTTCTCCCTCAATACCATGGTTGACCAGATTACACCTCATACCGTAGCAATTTCACCTCTAACGATTAATGCAACAGGTAGCAGCAGTCTTGATAAAGTCTCGTTATGGTATAGATATTCCAAGAATAATGGATCCAGTGATTGGTGGAATAACAGTTGGACGAAGAGGAGATCAATTACATTAAAAACAAATAAAGATTCAACATCAGCAAACTATCAGATAATGATAAATATAACATATGATAGTGATATGAAAACTGATTTCAGCGATCTAAGATTCATAAACTACCCAGATAACAAAACAGAATTACCATATTGGATAGAAAACAAAAAAGATCAACAATGGGC
>QMTB01000084.1 GCA_003649845.1 Thermoplasmata archaeon
ATATATTACTACTCGTATATGATACAATATTTCACCCTCAACACTATGCAACTCAATAAATTTTGATGATAGTAACTAAAATTTTTATCGCAGGACAATCTAAATTAAAAAAGCTGGTTTTAAAAACAAAATTTAGATAAATGAGACTATATGGATGAATTCTATCTCCAAATACTTTTATTTTTAGATAACCTTATATTACACTTTTGTATAACATGATATGAAACTGGAGGATGCTTGTGAGGAATGATGTAACTAGATTTGGAGAGAATGCAGGTAAAATTTGGTCTGCATTAAACGAACAGGGAGATGCAGTGGATGAAAAAACCCTGATGAAACTTACAAATCTATCTAACCAAGAACTCTATGCGGCAATAGGATGGCTTGCAAGAGAGAATAAGATTAGAAAGGAGGATAAAAAAGGCTACCGGCTGGGGAATACAAACTTAACAGAGGAAGTTGGAACAGTTGCAGGTCGAATCTGGAAAATACTTGATATATGGGGTGAGGCGGATATTGAAACCATCAGAAAACTTGCTGGAAGCAGAGATGAAGAGATATATGCGGCAATAGGATGGCTTGCAAGAGAGGGGAAAATACAAGTTGATGAAACTCAGACATATCGATTGAAATAATATACCCTAGTAGGGCAAGGAAGGAGATAAATGAAGGTTGCAATGATCGGCTGGGAGTATCCCCCATTTAAAGCTGGGGGTCTAGCTACTCATTGTTTAGGATTAACTAGCAGTCTGGCAGATAAAAATATATTAGTTGATTTTTATATGCCTAAGACAAAACATAGGGTATATAATAATAAAGGGAATCTTAGAATAATAGAAGTTGGAGAAACAGAGATCTATCCATATGATAGACCTGATGAGAAGGATTTATCTGGCGCTTTCTTTGAAAGTGTATATAAGTATAATAATCTAGTAGTACAAAAGGTAAGTAGAAAGCATGATATTGTAAAATACGATCTTATACATGTTCATGATTGGCTTACAATGAAAGCAGGTATTGCATTGAAGGAGAAACTTGGTATACCACTTATAGTAAGTATCCATTCAACAGAATATGATAGATCAGGTTGGCTATATCCAAACCAGTGGTTTATAGATATTGAACGGGAGGGTATGGAAAAGGCAGATCTTATAATAACGGTTAGTCATTTTACCAAGAGAACCATTGTAGAAAAATATGGTATAAACCCTGACAAGATCAGAGTTATACACAATGCAGTATACCCTCTCGGTGAAGGGGAGAAGAAAAATCTTGTTTTATTTTTAGGTAGACTCACTATTCAGAAAGGAGCAGAGTTTTTCCTTAAAGCAGCTAAAAAGGTATTAGAATATGAAAATACAAAATTTGTTGTAGCAGGAACAGGAGATATGTTTCATAGATTAGTAGATACTGCCGTTCATCTAGGCATTGCAAATAATGTTATATTTACCGGTAGATTAACCGACGAGGAAGTTAGACATATATATCAAATTGCAAGTGTATATGTTATGCCTTCTGTAAGTGAACCTTTTGGCATAACTGCTTTAGAAGCCGCCTCTGCTGGTACACCAACTATTGTATCAAAAACAGCTGGAGTTGCAGAGGCTTTTAAAAACTGTTTAAAAGTTGATTTCTGGGATGTAGATGAGATGGCTAATAAAATAATTTCTCTTCTAAGATATGACGCCTTACGTAACACCCTAGCAAAGGAAGGAAAAAGAGAGATTATGTTATTTACATGGGATAGAGTAGCTGATAAAACAATAGAGGTGTATCGCGAGGTAGTTTAACGTGCCATCTGTATGCTTCTATTTTGAGGTACATCAACCTATGAGATTAAACCGGTTCTCTGTATTTCATATTGGGAAAAATATACATCCAATGAATTATTTTAACCAAACTTTAAATAAGAATATATTTGAGAAGGTAGCGAATAAATGTTATCTACCTACAAACAATTTATTATTAAAACTCATAGATCAATATAAAGGAGAATTTAAAGTCTCTTTTAGTTTAACGGGTACCTTTGTAGAATACTGCCAGCAGTATATGCCTTCTTTGATAGAAAGCTTTCAACAATTATTCTCAACTGGCTCTGTTGACCTAATAGAGGAAACCTATTTTCATTCACTTGCAAGTTTATACGACGAACTTGATGAATTTGAAGAACAAGTATTGATGCATAGAGAGATGATAAAACAACTGTTTAACTATAGACCCATGGTATTTAGAAATACTGAAGCAATCTATGATAATAGAATAGCTAGAAAAGTAGCCGATATGGGGTATAAAGGTATTATAACAGAGGGAACTGAGAAGATACTAGGATGGAAGTCACCAAACTATTTATATAAACCTATAAATGCTAATATAAAAGTGCTGCTTAGAAACTATACACTTAGTGATGACATAGGATTCAGATTCTCAGCGCAAGGATGGGTTGGTTTTCCACTCACTGCAGATAAATATGCTAAATGGATGGCAAATACACCCGGAGATATAATAAATTTATTTATGGATTATGAAACATTTGGAGAACACCATTGGCCTGAAACAGGGATATTTGATTTCCTAGAACATCTACCTGAAGAGGTTTTTAAACATGAAAATCTTGAATTTATAACAGTGAGTGAGGCTGTTAAAAGATATGAACCTGTAGGAGAGATAGATGTACCATGGGCTATATCATGGGCAGATGAACAGAGAGATGTTTCTACTTGGCTTGGAAATGAGATGCAACATGCTTGTTTCAGAGAACTACAAGATATAGGTAAAAAGTTAAAAGAAAAAGGAGATAGAGATCTACTGAATATATGGCGTAAACTTCAAACCTCTGATCATCTATATTATATTTCAACAAAAGGTTTCGAAGATGGAGCGGTACACCAATATTTTAGCCCTTATGATGATCCTTATGATGGCTTTATAAACTATATGAACATCCTTCAGGATTTTAAACAACAGCTCATCCAGTGAATATATGCGTGAATGGATTGTAACCAATGGAATAGGTGGATATGCCTCTTTAACCTATTCTAATACCATTACTCGGAAATTCCATGGTCTCTTAATTGCAAGTTTAAATCCACCTGTAGATAGATGGGTTTTCATATCTAATATAAGAGAGAATATACGAATAGGAGATACACTTTATCCTCTCAAAGAAGGCGTTTTCTCATTTAATATACTCCCAACATTTACATATACTCTACCATCACTAACATTGAGAAAAACTGTTTTTATGCCACATAAAGAGAATACAACTATCATTAGATACGATATAAAAACAGATAAACCTATAACTATAAGTCATAAGATACTAGTCAACTCACGGCATTTCTACGATACATATATTCCTTTTTCAATTCAACAAGAAAGAATAGACGAGGGCATAAAGATTCAATTCAACAATATAGATAAAAAACTATACCTGCTATTCTCCTCATCTGAATATAAACCCGAGGAATCTTGGATTACACTTCAATACCCAGTCGATAGAATAAGAAATGAAAATTGGGAGGATCACGCAGTTTACTCTGGAAATATATATAGAAATATATCTTCCCCATGCGTGTACTATCTTATTCTAACTGTTGAGGATAAAAGATATGATGCTGCAGAGGAGTATAAAAAAGAAATCCATCGTAGAATAAATCTAATAGAAAAAAGTAAGCTATCTAAACAGTTACATAAACTAGTATTAGCAGCAGATAGTTTCATTGTACAGAGAAACAGTGGTAAATCTGTTATAGCCGGATACCATTGGTTTTCAGATTGGAGTAGAGATACACTAATCTCCTTACCAGGTCTAACCTTGGTTACAAGGAGATATGAAATTGCAAGGGAGATACTAAAATCTATACAACCAAAGAATGGGTTACTACCTAATACCTTTGATGATAAAAATAATACACCCTCGTATAATAGTGTTGATGCACCACTATGGTATATAGATAGAGTATTTCAATATATAAAATATACAAATGATATAGACTTCCTCGAGGAGTTATGGGATAAACTAGAATCAATTATCCTAGCGTATAGAAATGGAACACTACATGGTATACATATGGATGAAGATTATCTAATAAGTCATGATCCCGGTTTAACTTGGATGGATGTGTATATAGATGGTATATACCCTACTCCTAGATCAAGAAAAGCAGTAGAAATCCAAGCATTATGGTATAACGCACTAAGAATAATGAGTTTATTTTCCAAAATAAAAGATAGAGAAGATTGGTATGAAGAGTTGGCTGTAAAAGTAAAAAAACAATTTATAGATAGATATGATAAACAATATGACGTAATAGATACAAGAGATATATCTTGTAGACCAAATAAAGTATTCTTAGTATCACTCGATTTCTCCATGATAGACGAGGATATGCAAAAGAGTATAGTTGAAGATATAGAGAAAAACCTGCTAACAATCTTTGGTTTGAGAACCCTCTCAGCAGAAGATCCAAGATATAAAGGAGTTTATATAGGAGAGTATCATAGAGATTTAGCATACCATAATGGAATGGTATGGCCCTGGCTACTTGGACCATTTATAACATCTTTCATAAAAATCCATGGATATAATGATAAAAAAAGAGAATATGCATATAAAGAATTCCTGTCTCCTATGCTCCATGTATTCGGAGAGAAATGGAATGGTTTTATACCTGAAATCTTCGATGGAGACCCACCCTATATACCACGAGGATGCATAGCTCAAGCTTGGAGTAACGGAGAGATCCTCCGTAGCTGGGTGGAGGATATATTATTTATACGACCTAGATATGAAAGTTTATTTCTAAATGAAATAAGCGTTTAATACATACTGTTGTACCATACGATTTGTATTGAAGAAGGAAGCATTAATTGCTATACAACTACGCATAGTTCTAATCCAATTTCCTCTATCCAAATAGAATTTAGGTAGAATCCTATTCTCGAGTTTAGAATATAAATCATTTTTATCTACTTCATCATCAGAAGCTTGATCCTCTGTCTTTTCGGGACCAATAGACCACCCAGTGATATTTTCAATGCACCCTTCAAGCCACCATCCATCTAAAGTTCCAAATTGTGGTACACCATTATGCGCTGCTTTCATTCCTGATGTACCAGATGCTTCCATAGGTCTCCTTGGAGTGTTAAGCCATAGATCTACTCCTGCAACCATCATCTTAGCGATAGACATATTATAATTTGGGATAAAAGCCATTTTAACTTTACCTCTCAAGGTTTTCATAGTATTATATATCCTCTTAATTGTCTCCTTACCTTGAGTGTCCTTTGGATGAGCTTTACCAGCATATATAATCTGTATAGGTCCAACTGTTTCTGCAATATGAACTAACCTATCAATATCAGCTAAAATCAAATCCGGTCTCTTATAAGCTGTTGCTCTTCTAGCGAAACCTATAGTGAAATCATCATAATCCATACCAGCATTACATCTATTATTAACATAATCAATTAATGTGCGTTTAGCCTCCATATGCGCTTCCCAGATCTCATCCTTATTTATACTGAAGGCAGATCTGAGGATATACGGATCAGAACGCCAACCAGGCATATGTTTATCAAATAAACGTTGAAACGGTTCAGAAACCCATGTAGTAGAATGTACGCCATTAGTAATAGAATCAATAGAATACCCTGGAAACATACTTCTAGACACTTCTCCATGCTTCTTAGCTACTCCATTAACATAATGACTAAAGAATAAAGCTAATTTAGTCATATTCAATCTACCCTCATAGGTTACATCTGGTAGAATCTCCTCAGGCAGCATCTCACCTAACATCTCTTTTGCCATACCTAATTCAAATTGATCATGCCCAGCTGGAACAGGTGTATGCGTAGTGAAAACACATTGCTCTCTAACCCTCTCAATATCCTGTAATTGACGATAAAGTTCTAATGTACCAAAAGCAGCATGCCCCTCATTCATATGATATCTATCAATAGTTTTATAACCCAATTGTTGAAGTATCCGAACGCCACCTATGCCTAGGATTATCTCCTGAGCTAAACGATATTTTTGATCTCCACCATATAGATATTTTGTAAGTTCTCTCTCCCAATCGCTGTTTCCCTCTACATTTGAATCAAGGAAAAACACAGGGATTATATACCCACCTATACCACGATATTGATACAACCAAACCTGTAATGTAACAGGTCTACCCTCTATGGTTACCTCTGTCCTAGTTGGAAGTAAAGTTAGGAAATCAGATGGTATAAAATTAATTGGTAACTCAATTTGATTCCCCTCTTCATCGATTTTTTGAAAGAAATACCCTTTCTCAGAGAGTAACGTAATTCCAACAACTGGAACGTTAAGATCTGCACAAGATTTAATTGTATCCCCAGCTAAAACTCCTAATCCACCACTATAAGTAGGTATATGTTCATCTATACCTATCTCCATTGAAAAATAGGCTATCTTAGGTTTTCCTCCAATTCGACTAAAAGGTTCTTCCAATTTTGCTGTTGCATCTACCATATTTCCCATCCACCTTCCGTATCGGTAATCCAATTCATAGTTTTATAAGTTACTATTATTTGGCAGAAGCTCTACTAGATTAGATTCCTCTATATACTTCTTCACTCTTTTATATTTAGATATCGCAAAAGGCACTTGAAAGATATTTAGAGATTACTCTAGGAGAGATTGTGGAGATTCCTTTAGGATAACTAAGGATAAAATATGGTTTAAACTTTCTATATTTGTAACATTTATATAC
>QMTB01000085.1 GCA_003649845.1 Thermoplasmata archaeon
GTTCCAAAAGCAACCATCTTATACACGCCAGATTCTCTGAAAAATATCTTCTTTGTTATATCACTCTCATTATTACCAAAAATGATTTCTACATATACATTACCTGTTTCATTGAAAACCCTGAAAGTAGTATTTCCATACATCCATATATGATGCAATGTTATATCTAATTCACTATTATCTGGTACAGAGAAATAGGTAATAGTATCCTCCATTAAATATTCTATAGAAGGTGGAGCTGGATAGCTGATACTAGAGCTAAGATTAGAGAAACCATTGACAGTTAAAGTAGATGATAATAATATAAAAATTAATAAATATATTAAATCTCTATTCATATCATATTTAGAATATTTATGTTATATTTATTATTTATTTGGTCCCCATCTCTTTTAACTCGTAGGGATTGTTTGATTATAAAAGGATGTATTCCTCATGGTCAATCATTAGCGGATGAGTTTCTTCTTTATATAATCCATTCTGATAACTCCGGTAAAAGAGCTTTATTTTCTTCTACATCAAGCGTAGCTAGCTATATCGATTTAGATGGGATGAGTAGAGATGGAAAATTTTACTTGATTCAATAGATCATATAGCTCGTAATATGCATATAATGAGAACCATTCATATCCATTTCAGTAGAAGAAATCTGGTTTAAAATATCGGCGATAGGATGTGGATGAGACTATATGGAACCAAATTAACTCTATCTATAAGAACTACTTTGTTTCTAATACAAAGCTTTTTTATCTAGAAAATTTTCATGGTTATAAGAAAAACATGAGCTTTTATTCAGATATCATAGATTTAATCCTCTCTGGTAGTATTCAATCAAAAGAAGATTTACATAGAGCTAAGATAAAACTATGTAGTAAATATAATCTCAGACAAGTTCCATCAGATAGTGAGATACTTCAGCATATACCAGAGGATTTATCAGAGAATTTAGAGGAGAAACTTATAAAGATCCTCAGAAGGAAACCTATGCGTACCATATCAGGGGTAGCTATTATAGCGGTTATGACTAGTCCCGAAGCTTGTCCGCATGGTAGATGTACACCATGTCCTGGTGGTCCTCAGAGTAATACACCACAGAGTTATACAGGATATGAACCAGCTGCTCTAAGAGCTAGTAGATATAATTTTGATCCCTATTTACAGACGAAAGCTAGGCTTAATCAACTGCATTCTATAGGACATGATACTGATAAGATAGATCTCATTATAATGGGTGGTACATTTACTGCTAGACCATTCTATTACCAAGAATGGTTTATAAAGAGATGCCTAGATGCATTAAATGATAAGGTTTCATCTAGTCTAATAGAAGCACAAGATCTAAATGAATCAGCACCACATAGATGCATAGGTTTAACCGTTGAAACTAGACCAGATTGGTTTAGATTACAGCATGTAGATCAATCTCTACATTTAGGTGCTACTAGAGTTGAATTAGGTGTTCAAACCGTATACGATGATATACTATATAACATTAGGAGAGGACATACTGTAACTGATTCTATACAAGCTACTCGTATAGCTAAAGAAAGTGGTCTCAAGGTATGTTACCATATGATGCCTGGTTTACCAGGTTCTGATTCCAATAAAGATTTAGAAGCCTTTAAAACTATTTTTAAAAACCCTAATTTTAAACCTGATATGCTTAAAATCTATCCTACGCTTGTAATAAAAGGTACAGAGTTATATAAAAAATGGAAGAAAGGAGAATATCAACCTTTAACCAATGAGAAAGCAGTTTCTTTAATCTCAAAGATAAAAACATTTGTACCAGAATGGGTTAGAATACAGCGTATACAGAGGGATGTACCAGCACAATATATAGTAGCAGGTGTAACAAAGAGTAATCTACGTCAACTAGTAGAGGAGGAGATGAGAAGGAGAAATAAAAGATGTAGATGTATCAGATGCAGAGAAGTAGGTCATAAAATATTAAAAGAAAATTTAGAGATAGAGAAGGAAGAGATTTCTCTTAAAACCATTAGATATACTGCTAGCGGTGGAGAAGAGGTTTTTATATCACTGGTTGAAGAAGAAAATGATGCACTTATAGGTTATCTACGACTTAGAGATATAACTCATCCACACCGTAGAGAATTACTTAGATATCCTTGTATGATTATAAGGGAACTTAAAGTAGTTGGTAGAGAAATACCTATTGGTAGAATTGGAGATGGATGGCAGCATAGAGGTTTCGGTAAGATTCTTATCAGAGAAGCTGAACGTATCTGCAGAGAGGAGTTTAATAAAAGATACCTCTTTGTATTAAGTGGTATAGGAGTTAAACAGTATTATAGAACACTAGGATTCCAAGATAATGGAGCATATCTAATGAAAGTTCTTTAATCACTCTTTTTTAGAGAGTTCTTCTTCCTCTAAAATCTCTTCTTCCATTCGAAATAGATCTACTTCTTCTTTTATACGTTCCTCAGTACCTTTTTCATGCGTTGGATCAAAAGGTTTTTTCTTATAGGCTTTCTTCCTATAGGAGCTCATCACTTATTATTTATGTATCTTCTTCTTTAATTTTTTTTCGCAACACTCAAATAAAGAATTTATGTATTAACCTTGATTATGAAGATTCATAGAGAATGTGTTCCATGTTTACTAAAAAGAATTATATTTGAAACCGAACAGAGTACAAAAGATGAAGCTCTTCAAACTAAGGTTATAAGAGAAACCTGCCGCCTACTATCAGAGATATATAATCCAAAGGAATGCAGTGCAACTATTGCAACTATAGCACATAGAGAGGCATATAAACTACTGAGGGATAAAGATCCATATAGGAAACTTAAAGAGAAGAGTAATGAGATCGCTAAATCTCTAATACTGCAAATAGAGAAATTAATTCAAAACTCCTCTGATGCCTTAGAGACAAGTATATTATGTTCTATAATAGGTAATACATTAGATTTCGGAATAGAAGGAGGTAGTAAAAACCCTGAGATGTTGAAGAAATCCTTTGACACTTTATTCAAAGAAGGTCTTGGATATTCTGATACAGATATTTTTAAAAAACTTCTAGTCAAAAGTAAACGTATATTATTTTTTACAGATAACTGTGGTGAGATATTTTTCGATAAGTTACTCATTCAAGAGATTAAAAGATTTAGTCCAAATCTTTTTATAACAGTTGTAGTAAAAGGAGAACCAGTTTTAAGTGACGCTACATTAGAAGATGCATATGCTGCTGATATAGATAAAGTTGCAGATGAAATAACTACAACAGGTTGTTTCGCTGTTGGATTAGATTTTAATTGTATACCTTCTAAACTTAGAGAATACCTTAAAACAACTGATTTAATTGTATGTAAAGGTATGGCGAACTATGAGGTATTCTCAGAGACAAACTATAAACCAATTGTCTATCTACTTAGAACTAAATGTAACCCTATTGCCTCCTCCATGAATCTACCTAAAGATATAAACGCTATAAAAGTCTATCAATGAAATTGCTTTTAAATTTTAATAGGAATTTATTATATATTCTATTTATATTTCACTCGGAAATTATTTTGATGCATTGTTTCTAATTTATTTCTAATATATCTTATCACTATACAATTAAGGTTTTTTTGAGGAAATCTATTCTTTTTAGTAAAATATTACATCTTTTCTAATTAAATCGATTATCATTTTTAATGATTGATATTAGTTTTTTATTTTGCTATCATAGATCTAAGCCAATCTGCTACATTCTCTGCGTGATCTGCTATATCATCCACCCAGTCAGCTATCTTAAGGAGATGATACACATCCATTGGATCAAGCTTCTTCTCAAGTTTATAGATACCTTTAGTAATCTCATATTTCTTTTCATCTGCCTTATGTTCAAACTCATGTACCTTATAGATAGCCTCTTTTGTTTCTTGCCTCTCTTTTCTAACGAAACCTGTCTCTAGTAGATCTGCAACGTTTTCAACTGCTTTCTCCATAGCTTTCACTGTTTTTATAACAAACTTTGCATGATCAATAAAACCTTCTCTAAGTTCCTTTGGTATAGCTGTATGTCTCATATCAAGCATCTTAGCTAGATTCTCTGCATGATCAAGGATTTTATCTTCCTCTCTTAGAAGCCATAGGAACTTCCCCTTATCAACAGGCATTAGAATGGTTTTAGGTAGATGATTACGTATATTACTTTTTATTAGATCTGCTTCATGTTCAAGTTTATCCACTCTTTCTGCAATCGTAGGAAAAGAACTATAATCTCCCTTGTAATAGGAGAGTAATCCTTCACCTAGAATATCTATACATTCCCTAACCTTATTCATATGTTCAAGTAGTAATTTAAATGGTGATTTCCTCCTAAAGGTATCTGATACAGGTGCTCTGAAATGATCTTTCTCCATATTTCAAATCCTCCATTAAACAATTGTTTGTAATAATATAAAAATTGCTATTGATGTAGCGGCTGCTACAGGTAGTGTAAGTAGCCAGGAGACAATGATCTTTTTAATTACACTGAGATCAATAGCTTCTAATCCTCTAGCAAGACCTACACCTATAACTGCTCCAACGACAGTGTGAGATGTTGATATAGGCATACCAAGTTTTGATGCTACTAAAACTGTTGTAGCAGCTCCAAAATCAACAGAGAAACCCCTAGTATTTGTAAGACTAGTTATCCTCTTTCCAACTGTTTTCATAACTCTTTGACCCCATGTTACACATCCAATAGCTATACCTATCCCGCCTAACATAAGTAAAGTAACTGGTACTTCTACTGTTGATCCAACTGATAGACCTTGAGCTAAAGGTATGATAGATGCAACTGGGCCAATAGCATTAGCTACATCATTTGCACCATGAGCAAAGGCTACATATGAAGATGTGATAATCTGAAGTTTCCTAAAAATACCTTCAACAGTTGCATAATCTCCGTTTTTCTTATTTTTGACCATACGAAGTAACAGTATACCTATTATTCCTACTACTATTGATATAATACCAGCTATAATTATTCCATCAGTTTCAGATAAACCAAGTTTTATACTTAAAGGAGTTTTTAGAAATAGAGACACTGTGATTATAAACGCTGTGAAACCAATTATAATAGGACCAACTATTCTAGCGGCTTTAACAGGTTCATCCTTGGCAAATATTAGTTTCACTATTATTTTGAATACCAGAAAAGCAAGTATACATCCAAACAAAGGAGAGAGGATCCAGCTTGATACAACAGCTCCAACTGTATTCCATTTAACAGTGGAAAGTCCACCAGCTATTATTCCAAAACCCATTAATGCTCCTATTACAGAATGTGTCGTAGAAATAGGCATCTCCTTCCAAGTAGATATTGTAACCCATATTGCTGCTGCTAGTAAACTAGCTATAAAACCTAACAATAGTGTTTCTGGTCGTATACCACTTACATCTACAATTCCCTTTCTAACAGTATCTGTAACATGACTTCCAACGAATACGGCTCCTATAAAATTTAGAATACCTGCTATCAATACTGCTTGTTTGAATGTAATAGCTTTAGCTCCAACAGCCGTTGCCATAGAATTTGCTACATCGTTGGAACCAATACTCCAAGCCATATAGAATGCTATGGCACTTGATCCCCCAATTATAAGCCAGATGGTATAATCCAAGCCTCCGCCCACCTCTCATATGAGTTGCACATCGTCACCGGCAACAGTGATGGAGTAGAAAAAGATTTTGAAAAAATCTACTGTTTAAGGTATCTCGCTAATTTAGAGTTGATTTATAAAAAAACCATATTTTCATATATAGAATATCATTGAAGTAGAAACACCGTTTTTAATCTATTAATTCTATATTGATATGGTATTCCCTTTAGAATGACCCTTTAGAATGATTTTCAAAGAAGTCCCAGATTATTTCAGATGCAGAAAGTTCCTTATAAGGATCTTTATCTGAACTCGGCCACCAGTGTTCACCGTTTTCAATGGTATAAAGAACAACCTCTGTATTATTCCTACCGCCAGTATATCTTGTTATAGTGATATTCCCATTTTTTTCTACCTCTGGTATAGGATTACACATGTCATGTTCAACCCAGAAGCTAATAGATTCATTCACTGATAAATCTATTCTACCACCTGTTGCATTAGTACCGTGTCCACCATCATATGGTACATGGGAATCAAGTCTACCATGTATAGCTATAACTGATACAGGGTATTTTGGTTCAGGGATGATACATAGTTGAGAATCGTTTGTAGCATAACCTCCAATTGAACCTGCAACTGGTGCTATAGCAGCAACTATATCAGATAATTCTGCTCCTAATCTATATGTTAGCATTGCTCCATTTGAATGTCCAGTTATATAAATTCTATTGGAATCTATATTATATTTTCCCTCCAATGTTTTAATTAATTCTCTAATGAAGCCTACGTCATCTATATTATTTTCTAAAGCATAACCACAACAGTAACCAGCATTCCATGTTAGAAATATATGTTTAAACTTACCTGTACCCTCTGGATATGCAACAATAAACCCCTTCTCATCTGATAGATTATTGAAACCTGTTTTATCCTCCATACTTTTAGCATTACCACCACCGCCATGTAGAGCTATGACCAATGGCACGGGTGTTGTGTCATTATAGCTATCTGGGATATGTATAGCATAAAAACGAACTCTACTATCCCATATAATAGAACTCCATGTAGTCAACCCTTTTTCATGTTCATTTAAACAACCTGTCAATAGTGAGGATATCAAGAGTAGTAAAA
>QMTB01000086.1 GCA_003649845.1 Thermoplasmata archaeon
AAAGCATCATGAATCTCAGCTACATCTATTTCTTTTAAAGGATCTTCTATTCCAGCCATCTTATATGCCCTCTCAGCTGAATCCCTACATGCTGCAAACTCTGTCATCTCAGGGTATCCTTGACCATATCTCTCTATCCAACCTGGGAAGTTTAATCTATCACCAGCTCTAATGGTACAACTTGATAACCCCATACCATCGATAGTTACGTATCCATCTGGATTAACCTTCTTTGCATAATCCTCAGAGGTTATAAGTATAAAAGCTACTCCTCTCGTCATAAGACAGCAATCATATTTTTTTATAGGATAAGAGATTAATCTAGAATCCATTACATCATCAACTGTTATATATCTATGTTCATTTCTATACCATTGTGCCTTTGGGTTATCCATTGCATTATTTCGATTTTTAACTGCTATAGTGGCTACATCCTCCTCTGTAACATTATTATCTTTCATCCATTTATTCGCCATTGCAGCATAATATATAGGGTATATACCTCCAACTAACAACTCATATCTTGTATCAGAGGCAAGAGCTATAAACTCGCTACCTTGAGACTGCGATACTGAATCCATGGTTTCCCATCCTACTACCCCTACTACATCATGTTGCCCTGATTTCACTGCAAGTGCTGCTGCATATAAAGCTGAACCACCAGTGTTACCGCCGTTTTCTACTCTATAATGTGGTATCCCTACTAAACCAAGGTGATCATGTATAATCCATTCTGCCGCTAGTTGATGTCCAAAGTGTACAGAGAAATGAGAATATACCATTAGATCTATATCTCTAAGAGAGAAATCTGGTAGATCCTGCATGGTTTCTCTAACGCATTCTGCTGCTCCACCTTCTATACTCTCAAATCCAGTTGGACCATAATCAAAAGGTGTAGTTGCTCCTCCTACTATACATACCCTTCTCGACATATTTATAACCTCCAGAGGGTAAAAACTTGGGTCCTCCCCAGTCTCACCTCAAAGCTTGTATAGATAATACTCTAAAAAAACTTTCGTTTATCGACGTATAGTATAGTTTGTATCAACAATTTATTTTCCTATAACTATACCAGTTGGATCTATCTCCTTCAATATATCAAGTTCTCTTTTTGACGGAGGTTTTGTTTCTGTTATCTTTTCTGGTATAATGATATTGAAGCTACTATTTTTTTGTATATCCTCTATCTTCACCCCTGGATGGATAGATAGAAGCATCATCTCTTTTGTATCTCTATCAAATCCATATACTCCCAATTGTGTTATAACCCTATAAGGTCCGCTATTCCTAGGTAAACCAATTTCTTCTCTAGAATCACCTCCTCTTAGATAACCAGGTGTAGTTAGAAAATCAAGGGTTTCGACAAATCTATATCTATCCTGCCTCATGATAATAATTGTTTTATGACATAGTGAGCCTACATCATTTGCTCCACCGCTACCAGGTAATCTAACCTTTGGCTTCTCATATTCACCAATGATAGTGGTATTTAGATTCCCATATTTATCTATCTGAGCAGCTCCTAGGAAACCATAGTATATAAAACCGTTTTGTGCCATAGACATTATATCATGCATACTAGAAGCTGAGATAGCCTTATAGAATGTCCTAGAATCTCCAACTGATATCGGTAATACTGGTATCTGTGGTCCTATACCACCTGCTTCGAAGAATAGAAGTAGATTAGGCGCATGCATACGCTGCGCTAACATAGCAGCTATCATAGGTAAACCTGTACCTACAAAAACTGATTTACCATCTTCCAGTAGACGAGAGGCTACGCAAGCTAATAACTCGGTTGAGGTATAGCCCTTTTTATTTTTCTTATCGGTTTTTTTAATCCATGTAGCCTCCATAGGTTCCTCTAATAACTCTATACGTTTCAACTTCTCTAATTTTCTTTTCCCTCCAACCTTTTCTAGATATTCCTCAAAATTTGTTACACTAAAAACGTATTCCTCTAGATATTTTTCTACTCCCTCATCTGTTTTAGATGAACTAAGCCATTCCCCTATATGTTCTTCATCAAAAAAATATTGATAAGGCATCTGTCCAGGATGAGAACCATATGGTGTCTCTACTACTACATCGACTAGATAATATGGTATAACTGTTTTATGGGGTTCTCTCCTAATTTCCTTGGTATCAACTATCTTTTCAGTGGTAATTATAACTCTTTTAGAGGCTCTAGCTAACTCAAAATCCTCTACCATTATACCATCTATCTGTGCATTCCCATATTTATCACATCTAGGTACATGTATAACTGCCACATCTGGATGACAAGCTGGTAGTAAACATAGGGGTTTACCAGTAAATGGGTCCTCTACTGTTTTAGCAGAGCTTCTATAAAAGGTATCTGAGCCAAGCATCACCCTAGTTGGTATAAATGGTAAACCCATAGCAGCTGCTAGGAAACGCCATTGATATCCAGCATTACTTATCTCCCCTATAACCTTGCATCTACCTTCTTCTACTACTCTACGAGAAGCTGGAGAGAGGCCTCTAAGCTCATGACCGAAGGAATAAGCAACCTCAACTTTATTTACACACCCTGATGCAACTAATAAATCTAGATCATGTACTGCTGTTTTTCCAGCCATTATTAGATTTCTTTTTTTCTCTCTTATAATCTCATATACTATCGCCATTGGTATACGTATATGCCCAAATCCTCCTAATGCTATAAAGGAATCATTTTTAATGAATTTAGAAACAGCTTCTCTACAGCTTGATCTTTTGTCTTTAAATTCTAAGGATTTGTTTTTCAAAATCCATTCTCTATAATCATCTGGATCAGTCCATCCAATTAGTTCACCTTTACCTTCATCTAATAACTTCATTTTACCTCTCACCTACATAAATTAGGAAGAAAACCTCTCCTAAAAAACCTAAATAGCAAATACAGTGTTTAAATCTTCTGAAAAATCCATTTTGATTTTTTATTGAACAAAAATAGCCATACAATTTTTGAGAAAATTTCAAAAAAAAATCAATTATTTATAAGAAAATTCAGATTATATTTCTATAATTAACTAAAAATAGTGATAAAATATTTATATTGAAAAAGGGATTGCAAAATTGGAGGTTTTGGAATGCAGAAGAGAATTAGTTTAATAGTGATTCTAGGTATAGTGTTTCTCCTTACATTTTTCCCTACCGTTACCTACGGAGAGAACTCTCATAGAACTAATGTAGCAGAACATAACTCTACATCTACCCCTCAAGGAATGAAATATATGAGGAAATGTAATATAACTATAGAGGGAAATGGATATAGTTGCTGGCTATCTGGAATAGATATTAATAATAAAACCTTCATTTCCCTAGCAATAGTGCATCTACTAGAAGGAGAAACACAAATTTATTCAATTGAAAATCCAGATGAAAACTATACATCTAATGGAGAGCAAGTAGTCTTTGTTAGATGGTACAGGGGATACTACTATTCAAACCAAGATTCTATACCACCCTATGTCCTTTACAATGGAACTGCTATGAGCGCATTAATCATTGACATATGAAATTATATATTATGAGACGGAACTTAACTTATGTTACTTTATCTCTATCCAAAAATTATTATATTTTATCATTAGGGTGAAAGAAATGAAAAACCGAATTAAAATTAACCTTCTTTTTATTGTAACCCTGATTCTAATAAGCAGCAATATAATGTACGCTAAAGAGATGGATAGAGACGCCTCTAATTCTATTGATTTCAAACCACATGTTGTTGTAGCAATATTGGATTCTGGTGTAAATGTATATCATAAGATTTTCAGAAGATGGAATGAAACAATGCATCCCTCTACATACATAGAAGGGTTTCCTGAAGATGTACAAGCTGTCAATTTAACCTTTGGTAATGATTGGCAGAGTAACTATGAAGAAGATAAAGAGACATGGAGAAGTTTGGAAGAGAAAAAATTATATTGGTTTCCACATACAAATATCATTGCCATATCTTTTGGGCAATCAACATGGTATAGAAGAGAGGAATCGGGGGATATTATTTTAGATGATAATGGTCATGGGACATCTACATCGTCTGTAATAGCAAAGATAAATCCAAATGTAACAATTTTAATGGTTGAAACGGGAGCAAATAAATTGAAAGAGGCTTTATCATGGGCAGTAAACCAATCATGGATAGATGTAATTGATATTGAATTTGGTGTCTGGTATAAGCCGAGGTTATTTTTCTGGATAACCATATGGTGGAAGGGGCTGGAGGAAATTTCTAAAAGTGGCATAGAAAATGGGAAAATTATCGTCACAGCAGCTGGCAACAGACCTTGGATAAATCCATGGTTATCCTATGTAAGTGGGCCTCCATGGGTTATATGTGTTGGAGGATCAGAAGACTACTGTCATGGTATAAGTATCTCAGCTGCTAAAGGTGCAGATTATATTTCATCATTTACGCAAATAACAGCATTTTATCAAAGCACATTAGATTACTGGCCTGTTTCTGGGACAAGTTTATCTGTTTCTACAGTAGCGGGAACAATTTCTTCTATTATTTTTAAAGCAAGAAAAGAATTGAATTATATCCATGGAATTAGAAACGCGGCGTTGATTGATCTGCCGGAGAAAGGAATAAAAATGACAAATTGGGATTTGAGGGAGATAATAAATCATACCGCCATTTATTGGAATACAAGTGATTGGAGTTTATACGATTGGATATTTAAGTGGCCTTACAGAAATGCTACATTTCCGCCTACTGGAAAACCTTTTCCATGGTGGTTTAAACTTTTACTGAGAAAAAGCACTTTAACTCTTCCTGTAAATCCCTTCGCTCCATGGCTTCAGATGGGATGGGGTTTTGTAAATGAAAGCATAGTAAATGAAAGCGTTGACATTTTACTTGGCAGAAAAGAAATGCCTGAAAAGCCAGAAGGAGCAATAAGATATATGAAATGGATTTATGAAATAAGAAGAGAGATATGGAATGAATAAATCAAGGTTTTTTAAGAAATTAACCGCTTGTGGAATACTGCTGATATTATTCTTCAGCACGGTGGAGGGGTATAATAAAGATGTTTATTTTAAATGGCTTTCTGAATGCAATAATCAAAACCCTTCATTTAAACCATATGTTGTGATAGCTCTCCTAGATACAGGAATCAATCCATATCATGTGATATTTAGAAGACCTGATATGATTCGACATCCTTACACTTATATCGAAGGTTTTCCTAAAAATGCGTTATCCCTTAACCTGACATTTGGCAAAGATTACGAGAAAGACGTTGCGAAAGATAACGCCATTTGGAAGGAAACGAAAGGGCGAACTATTTACTGGATTCCTAGGACAAATATTCTTACCATAAGTTTTGGGAAATTTACCAAAGAAGGATCATATATACTTGATCAGCAGGGTCATGGAACTGGAAGTGCATCTGTTATCGCTCAAGAAAATCCAAATGCGATCATCCTGATGATTCAAACAAGTGATGAGAATCTCACAGAAGCTTTATCATGGGCGGTAAATCAATCATGGATAGATATTATTTCCTCTCAATTTTTTTACAAACGCAGTATTACAGGCTCTTATCCTGTTTGGAGAGATTATCCAGAAATAAGCAAAAGAGGAGTAGAAAATGGGAAAATCATTATAAATGGTGCGGGTAATAGAAAATTACCTCCATGGTTCAGCAATGTGGCTGGTCCACCATGGATCATCAATGTTGGAGGAGCAGAAAATTATTCTCATGGAATTGATCTAAAATCAGCATGTTATACTGATTATGTATCAAGTTTTACAAGATTTATAGCGGATCATAGAAATACCACCCACTACTGGATTAGCGCAGGAACAAGTTTATCCGCACCTTCAGTGGCAGGAGTATTTTCATCTATATTGCTTGAATTAAGAAAAGAATACAATTACACCCGAGGTATAGTAAATAATTCTCTTATTTATATTCCAGACGAGGGAATCAGAATAACAAATCATGATCTGAGAAATGTTGTTAATCATACGGCAACATACTGGCATACGCTCCAGTGGTGCCCTTGGAAAAGTCTATGGTGGAAGCTTGAGATACCATGGATTTCGGGATATAATCCAAGTCCATTATTAGAACATTTGATAAATCTCATCTTTGGATTTTTGATGAAAAAACTAGTGAGTGCAAATGTTCCTGTAAATCCATTTGCTCCATGGCTACAAATGGGATGGGGGTTTGTAAATGAAAGCGTTGACATTTTACTTGGCAGAAAAGAAATGCCTGAAAAGCCAGATGGAGCAACAAAATTTATGGAATGGATCTATGAGATAAGAAAAGACATATGGATGGTTTGATTTCAAAGAGATAAAAGAGGTTTAGATGAAAAGATTAAAGAAGGGGATTTAGTTACGGTGAAAATGGAGGTTTGAAAAAATGAAAAAGGAATTTGAAGAGGGCGAGATAAAAATAACGATTGATTATGATAAATGTAACGGCTCTGCTGAATGTGTAAACTCTTGTCCAGTGAACATATTCAGTTTAGATAATGGAAAAGCTGTTGCCTCAAATCTAAGTGAATGCATCGAATGCTGCGTTTGCGTTTCAGTATGTCCAAATGGAGCTATTGAACACAGTTCCTGCTAGAAAAATTCATATCTTATAACTTTTATTTTTTAATCCATCATTCTATCTAGGCATATAAATAAGACACGCTTCAATTTCTTTCTTTTTTATTTAAAGATGGTACAGGTATACC
>QMTB01000087.1 GCA_003649845.1 Thermoplasmata archaeon
CTCATGTACACTCCCCTATCATGTCAATAAATATGATGATAATTTAAAATCCTTTCGCTTTTCTAAGAATATAATAATAATTTTTGATAAATATTTTATATCATATTTGGTGGTATATCAAACATCAAACTAAGGTTGGTTTTGATATTTTTTCTCTCAAAATTTCTATTGCCTTTTTTATATCTTCTGCTTTTATAATATAGGATCCTGATACGAATAGGTTTGCACCTGCTTCATCTACTAGCGTAATTGTTTTATCTGTTATACCACCATCAACTTCTATATCTAGATCAGGTTTGATCTCTCTAAGTTTTTTTATCTTATCTAGTGTTTCTGGTAGGAATGGGCTACCATAGAATCCTGGTTTAACAGTCATAATTAAAACCTGGTCAAGTTTATCTAAAAATGGTTTTAGTTTCTCAATAGATGTTTCTGGGTTTAGAACGAAACCAATTTTCTTATCTAAGTCTTTTACCTTTTCTATGATTTCATCTGGTTTATAATCTGATTCCATATGCACTAGTATTGTATCTACCTTTCCTGCATATTTTTTAATCCATTCAGCAGGGTTTTTAACCATTAGATGCGCCTCGAATTCTCCTTCAAATTTTGGTAAATTGAAGTCAAAGAACAATGAGCTATTCGGTACAAACTTGTTATCCATTATATCTAATTGTATTATATCTACATATTCTATAACCCGGTTGATTCTTTCATCTAACTCTTTTTGATTTCTTGCAATTATAGCTGGAATTATCTTTTTATGAAGCAAATCTATTTCACCTCCTCATCGTTGCCTCTAGTATTTTTCGTGTTTCTATCTTATAATCTTCTACATTTGGTTGATCAAAAGGGTTAACATTTAACAATGCTCCTAGATACATTACTTCTAACATCTCCATCTGCAATAGTTGACCTATTGAATACTCTCTTTTATCTGGGAGTATAATCTCTGAGTAAGGACGTAGTTTTTTCTCAAAAGCTTTTTTTACACCTTCTAGTATAGCTTTCATTACATCCTCTAATCCTCCACCTTGTATACCATATACTAGTCTATTAAATCCATTGAAAACTGGTATATCTATAGAATTATTAGGTTTCATAGTAGATACAAAGGTTGTAAATTTATCATAGGGGCCAGCTAGATATAGTTGTGCCATAGAATGTAGATCGGTTGAACCAATAGAAACAGTTGGTGTTATACCGCTAAACACTTGTCTACCATCTCTATCTAATTCTTTTCCTATACTCTCCGCTAATAGTTGACGATACCATTTACCAACTCCTTCTAGGTCGCTATTAAAGAGGAAGAGGTCGTGTATATTCCTATTTCTCTCATTATGTAGATATACTAAACTAGCGTTTATAGAAGCTGGATTCTCTATACTATCTAGACAACGTTCTCTCATTCTCCTAGCACCTTCTACTAGCCTATCAATATCTATACCTAGTATACCTAAGGGGAATAATCCAACTGGTGAGAATATCGAATATCTACCTCCAACCATCTTCGGTATCTCAAGTGTATTTAACTTATACTCTTCTGATATCCTCCAGAGTTTAGAATCCCTCTGAGTAGTAGTAACTATATATTGATTATAGTCTTCTTTGTATTTCTTTAATAAATCTAATATCACTTCAGAGTTCGCTATAGTTTCTGTTGTTCTACCTGATTTACTGATTATATTGATCAATATGTTTTCTCCTCTCTCAAGAACCAATTTTAGTATAGCTAGGATATTACTTATGTTATCAGAGTCTACTGTATCTGCATATAGTATCTTTATATCATTTTCTAATAAATTGTATAGTTTTCCAAGAATTGCTTCTTGTACTGCTATTGTTCCAAGGTTGCTACCACCTATCCCTATTACAACTAGATATCTAGGATTTAACTTCTTTTTCTCCTCTATCAATGTTTTAACTCTCTCTATCATCTCTATATCATCAAGTAGATGTAGAGATGCTCTCTCATCATTATAATCAGCTTTCCTCATCTTTTGATTCTCATCTTGAAGCTTACTTAGGGTTTCCTCTAATTCTTCTTTTGATATCAAACTATTTGTATATGAATAAACTAATTCATCCATCCTATTATTCCTCCATATATAAGACAGCTAGAGATGCACCTAATAAACTTATATCTTGATTTACTATTAGATATACTGGTGTATCTCTAAGTAGTTTCTCTCTATAGATAGAGTTATGGATTTCATCTATAAACTCCTTCATTTGAAAAATATCTCTATTTTTATACGCTATACCACCTGCTATATATATTCCACCTCTCGCCATTGTTTCAAGTATAAAATTTTTTATACATCTCCCATAGAATTTTATGAAAAACTTAAAGGTTTCTCTACATGTTTCATCTACTTTTCTATATTTAGAGATCAAAGGTGTTTTCTCATCTGTTTCATCTATCTCTCTTGTATAAATAGTATCTGATATATTCCTGGTTTCTCTGATAAAAGAATATATATATTCAATGCCTCTACCTGAGAGGAGTTCCTCATAACAAATATTTTTATCTGTTTTAATCTTATTTTGTATAAATTCTATTAATTCTAGTTCTTCTCTATTTTGAACTGGGAAATCACTATGTCCACCTTCACTATGTATGGGATGATATATTTTTCTATCTCTATCATAAACTAGTATTGTTTTACCAAGTCCTGTACCTGCTCCTACTACTGCTTTATTAGGATAACCTTCTATCTCCCTACTTGGTTTAACCTCTACTATATCCTCTTTTTTCAATATATTAACACCGTATCCTATTGTTTGGAAATCATTTAATAAAACAATTTTTGATAAACCTGTAGATTTTGTAATCTCATCTAAATCTATATCCCATGGTATATGTGTCAACTCTGCTTTTTTACCTGTAACTATACCTGCAGCACCTATACCAGCTTCTCTAACTTTAATACTATATCTCTCCTCTATATATTGAATGGTTTCTATTATAGCTGTAGATAGAGATGCTAACTGTTTAGTTTCAAAAACAGTTGATAATAATAAAACAGGTTTATCCTTATATACACCTGTTATACCAAGGTTGGTATATGTACCTCCGACATCTATACCTAAAATATATTTATCAAATTTTTTCATTTGGTCCTCTTCTATTTTAAGATTTATATGCAAATTATTTTTCCTCCCATCATTTTAGAGTATAGGTTGCATTCTAAGCCATTGAAAATCACTTGTATAGAGAGTGCGCATATCTTTTAAACCGAATTTCAGCATAGCTAGTCTCTCTAATCCTAGTCCCCATGCCAGTACAGGGTTTTTAACTCCAACAGGTTCTGTAACCTCTGGTCTAAATATACCGCTTCCACCTAGCTCCATCCATTGGTTATTCCAGTATACATCTACTTCCATACTGGGTTCTGTATATGGGAAATAACCTGGTCTAAAACGTATCTTCTCAAAACCCATTCTTCTATAAAATTCTTTTAGTATACCTATTAGTTGTTGAAAGTTTGCATTTTCTTCATGTATAATGCCTTCTATTTGATAGAACTCGGGTAGATGAGTGCTATTAATATTTTCTTTCCTAAACACTTTACCTATGGAGAATACCTTCGCTGGCGGAGTAGGATGATAATATAGATATCTAATGGTATTCACTGTTGTATGTGTTCTAAGTAAAGCCTTTCTACCCTCTTCTTTAGAAAACTTATAGCCCCAACCTGTTGAATTTGTATTACCACCGTTTTCATGAATCCTAGCTATAGTTTCTAATAGTTTTTCATCTTCTATCGGTATCTCCGATGGTGTTTTACAATATAAGGTGTCCTGCATCTCCCTAGCAGGGTGATCCTGCGGTATAAATAGTACATCCATATTCCAGAAACAGGATTCAACATAGTTACCCTCTATCTCCTCGAAACCCATTTCTAAAAATATCCTTCTTATTTTCTCTATTAATTCCACTAATGGATGAGGTTTACCACCATATATAGAAGGTGCAAAAGCACGTATATCATAGGGTCTAATAGGTTTCTCCTTCCACTCTCCATTTCTAATGATACTATCTGTTATCTGAGAGATTTCTTCGGTGATCTCTATACCATGTGATAAAACCTCTTTTCCTAAATCTGTTAACTCTACCTCGCTGGAGAATACTTCTTTCTCTCTAACTACATCCTTCCTTGATAGTAGAGGTTTTATTTTCTCATGTTCCATTGGAGAATTAGGGTGTTCTTTTAGATATCTAAGTATTTTCTCCTCCTCTGTTTCTAATGTAGATGCTTCTCTACCTTTTTCTGTGATTTCAATTATTGTTTTACCATCCTCTTTTTTTAGGTCAGCCCATTTTTTTCTTTTAAGCCATCCTATAGCTATTGGTATCTCCTCGTTTCTCAATACTTCTTTCAATGAATCTAATGTTACTCTACCATTATTTTTAGTCAGTAGATTTAGAACTCTCCTCTCAGGTAATCCTTTTTCAACAAATTGTACACCCTCTTTACCTAGTGTATAAAAAGTTGACATATGTTCTTTTATCTTTACAAGTTTCTTCGATTTAAGCCATGATAAAGCATTCATTACCTCTACAGGTTGAGTGAAATCACCTTTTGAATATATCTCCTCGGGTGAGGTTTTACCTTGTAGTTTTCCAAGTGTTAATAGAACTTTTTTCTCATTTTTAGATAACTCTTGAATTATTTTATCTATGTCCATCGTTAGAGTGAATTATAGAAGACTGTATTAAAATTATGGGTTTCTCAGCTTATCTCCATTCTATGTCTTTTATTTTCATGTCTACGAATAACTGCTTCTATAGTTTTGACATCACCTACTCCTACTAGTGTTAGATCGATAGGTGTATCCTCTCGCATTATACTAAACTCTGGTTCCTTTATATCTTCGCTGTTTCCCTCGTCTCTCGCTGTATCTATTGATACATCTATTATTTTTGATATACTTCTCATTATATCTGATTCTTCTTTTAACAACTCATCCATGGTTATATATCTAAAAGGCATTTTCTTCTTCTCATTTTCCTCATTTAGAAGTTTGTCAATTATATTATCTTTCACCCATCATCCCATTATATAATAAAGAAGGTCATTGTTTTTAATAGTTTCCTTTTTATGGCCTTGGGTATAGGTTTACCTCTTTGACAAGTTTAGGTATTATATCCTCCCAGAATAATGCTGTTATATGTACGCCATGTATACCATTTATCTTTTTAAGTTCCTCTAGTATTTCAATTGCTATATTATATCCTTCTTCTTTTGGATCTCTTGCATTCTCTATTCTATTTGCTATCTCATCTGGTATATCTACACCGGGTACATGGAAACGCATACGTTGCATCATCTTAATAGATTTTAATGGCGTTACACCTGCTAGTATATGCACTTTTTTATCTAATCCTAGTGAGCGGATAGTATCTACCCATTCCTGGAATCTATTAAGGTTGAATACGCTTTGTGTCTGTATAAAATCTGCCCCTGCTTCAATCTTTTTTTCTAATCTAATTATCCTAGCTTCTAATGGTGTAGAAAAAGGATTAGCTACTGCTCCAATAAAAATATCAGGTTTGCCTCTTAATATCTCCTCACCATTTTGGAAGATACCTTCATCACGCATATTCCTAGCGATTTGTATTAGTTGTATAGAATCTATATCATATACTCCCATTGTTTGAGGATGGTTACCCATTGATTGATGGTCACCAGTTAACAATAATATATTTCTAATTCCAATAGCAGATGCACCTAATATATCACTCTGCAATGCTATCCTATTTCTATCTCTACATGTCAACTGCATTATAGGATCTAGACCTAATTTTAATAGCAATGTTGAACCAGCTAAGCTAGACATTCGAACTACTGCTGTTTGATTATCAGTTATATTATAGGCATCTGCATAACCTTTTAACATTTCTCCCTTATGAATAATTATATTCTTATCAGAACCTTTTGGAGGACCTATCTCAGCTGTTACAGCAAAATGTTTCTCTGATAATACTCGATGGAGGTTACTTATATGATTCATCTAATCACCATTTCTAATGATTTAGACCAATCCTTTGGAGGGATAATCTTTCTAAGTTGATCTCTCCCACCATTTTCTATCATACGTTTATAAATTCTATCCCATACGCATTCCATCTCTGGATTAACCTCGCATCTTCCATTCTGCGAGCCACCACAAGGTCCATTAAGCATATGTTTTGGACAACGAGCAATAGGACATATACCATTAAATTCATCTACTATACATTCTCCACATAGATTACATCGTCTCTCAAACTCAGATAAATGTATAATCTCTCCTAGGAATAAACTATCTAAACCTGCTATAACTTCTTTATCCGGTAAAGCATCTCTAACTGTTTGTACTCCATTACCACAAGCTAAAACCAGTATTTTATCTGTATCTTCAACTAGTTTCTCTCTGAATATCCTCTTTGTATTTGGTAGATGACAAGCTGGATCTAATACAGCCCAACCAGTTACAGTTACACCATTTTTTTCTAGATAATCTTTCATCTCGAGAACTTCTTTCTCTCCACCTGTATGTGATAAAGTAGCGCATTCACTGCATCCTGCTATAAAAACTCTGCTACCTTTTGTTTTCTCTAAAATATGATCCAGCTGTTTCCTTTTTGTAATAATCATTAGAGATTAATTATAGAATGATATTATAAGGTTTATCATATAACCACTC
>QMTB01000088.1 GCA_003649845.1 Thermoplasmata archaeon
ATTTAAGCTATTGTATTATAGAAAAAATTTCTATCAGCTTTTAAAGTGGAGAGATCTCCACTTCTATTTAGAAAACCTGGATAATTTAAAGATAAAAACTATGTCTATGGCATAGGCGATAAAGTTGGATATGGTATTCTCTGTTCTCTAAATACTATTCCAAGAGTTTCTAATTCATCTAGTATAGGATCATATAATTCTGGTATAACTGGTATATGAACTCCTGTAACTCTAATAGTCTTATTTAAAATATTTTTTACTGCTATAGCTGCTGGCAGAGCAACTGTTTTAGCCACTGCAGAATCACCGTTTATATCACCATATTGCAACAATGTAGAGGTTATGGTTTCTTCTCTATCTGGATATTTAACTAGAAATTCATGATGCATCACTATCATATCTCTCTCATTTTCTCCTAGCATCATCTTCTTTGTTGCAAGTTTGTATAGATAATCTAGTGGTGTATCTACATCATCTGGCAAAGGTTCTTCATCGAATAAGCCAAGCCATTGTAATCTTTTTATAACTGCTGAATAGGTTTTTAGATTGAGGTATCTAGCAGTATCTTCAACTATATTATCAGAAGGGGATTTAATTAGATACCCAGTTAGATCTCTATAGGTTTTACCTTTGAAGGATGGAAGTGGTTTATCATTGAGCCATCCTAAGGTGGATATAGCATGTAGTGTCTCACACCAACCTGTCAAACGAAATGTTCCTCTATAAACAGTTGAAGCATCTTTTAAACCATATATATCTTTGTATTTAACAGAATCCCTATTTGGATAGTTTTCAAAAGTTCCAACACCTGGTACATCCATAAGATAGTAATGTTCAAATAATTTCTCACCTGGTATTTCTATAATTTTATTATTTTCCAACCATCTGGCAGAATTTCTCGATGCGAGTAACACTCCTCTTGGAGACCAAGAAAATTTATATCCAAAGGGATTATTATTGGATTCAAATGCTGGTAATGCACCAGTAGTTGATTTAAAACCAACTATTTTACCATCATTCTCTTTAACATCATGTATAACTCGCATAGCTGACATATGATCTATACCAGGATCAAGACCACATTCATTGAGTAATAAAACATCTGCATCTCTAGCTTTGCCATCCAACTCTTTCATCTCATCACTTACATAAGATGTTGTCACTAGGTGCTTCCTATGTTTGATACATAACTCTGCAACTTTAACATGGTAAACATAGGGTAATAGACTCACTACTACATCAGTCTGTGAGACTAGATCCTCTAGTTTATCCTCATCTTTTACATTTAATGCAACTGGAGTACCATTTGGATGATTATCTATTATCTTAGCTGCTTTGCTAACTGTTCTACTAGCCATCGTCACATTTATATCTGGTTGATCAAGTAAATATCTCACAAGTGGTCTAGAGACCAAACCAGCTCCTAGAACTAGTACATGCTTCATACTGTTTTTCACCTCATTATATACAACCAGCGAAAAAATATTCCTTATAAAAACTTATGGATATATTCATAGGAGGGAGTAAGTTTACCTTGGTAGAGTACAACAGCTTTTTTAATCTCTGATGGTAGATCAAGTTTATCAAAAGGAACAGTATAATCTGCATTTACGATAGATGATACAAACGGTAGTAGTGCTTTACTAAATTCTCTTGATGAATCCTCTGGTAGTTCACATGGTAGATTATCAATAGCCATTATAACTACACCCTCGTTCATATATCCATCTACAATTTTATCTTCCTTAGGGTTATATGTAAAAACTGGATCATCCGGTGTAGTAACCTTTGCTGTAGCTTCAATAGCTCCTTCAATATCAACGCTTATATCTCCAATTATATGGAGATGATGATCTAATTCCTTTAAATCTTTCTTTGTAACAAGCCTTGGGTATCTTGGATCCCAATATATACAATTCATAAGTATATCCAAATATGGTAGATATCTATTAAATGAGGATTGATACTCTTCAGGATTAGTATAGTAATCATTTAAATCAAATTTTCTATCTTTAGATATAGGTTCAACCATATGTTCTTCTTTAAAAACTACTTTATATATACGATCATTCGAAGGTTTTTCATAAATGGAAGATAATTCTTCTGGTTGAATTTCAACAACTGGCAGTATATCTAATATCTCCTGTACGCCTCTAGATACATTACCATAACCAGCTATTCCTATAACCATTGGAGTGATAATTGCTGGTAAAGATTGTTTTCTAATTTCTTCGCTTATAATTTCAAAATGTTTTTTTACTTCAGATATAGTGCCATATTGATAAGCTTGCTTAATCAATGAAAATGGACTATCAACTCCATGATACTCCTTTAATCTTTTGCCAAAAACCCAAAGTGTATCTATAATCCCTGCAATTCCAGCAAACCGACCAAAAAATATAAGGCGACGGTTATTTTCATCAACTATACGTTCATAATCTATTAGTGTACATTCGAGATCTATCATCTGTTTAAGCATAGGCATGTTATAAGATTGTCCTTTAATCGTATGGGAGAAGAATACATATACTTTGTTAGGTTCAAAAAAGGTTTTTGGTATTTCTTTAACAGCAAATACAACTGGACAGGATGAGAGATCCTCTTGAACTATCGCCCCTATATTATTATATTCCTCATCCGAAAAGACTCTTATAGGAGATGGTTGTATAACTGTTTCTATACCATATTTCTCCTTTAGAATTTTGACGTCATCAGGAATCAGTGGAACTCTTCGTTCCCATTTGTTTTTATCTTCCCGTCGTATACCAAGTCGTGATGTCATATCCTTACACCAATTTTTATTTTAATGCGACATCATCTATGATTTTAAATAGATTATTCCTCCTAAGATGTTATAAAATATAATCCTTTAGACTGTAAGTTTATCAACATATAAAATTTTAAAAAAGTAGCGGAAAGAAAACTCTTATCTGTATATCTATCTCTATCAATATTTTCATATCAAAAATACTATAAATTTAGATCTTCAAAGAAATTCAATTTGCTGGGAAATCAATTCATATACATTAAATGTAAAGAGATCCATCTGGAATCTGATAACTTTATTTATACTGGATCACATCGTAACTAAAAGGGAGAGAAGAAGCGGGATTTATAAATCCCACTTTTATCTAGTTTGGCTAAATCTCTCTGCTATCCTAGTGTAATTCTCCAGTTCTTCTTTTGGCATCGGTTTGACTTTCTCTAGAGCTTCATTTAGATGGCGCATCTCCACTTTGAGTTTCTCTAGTTCTTTTTTATCTATCTTTTTATTCTTGTGTATATATTCTCTTATACTGCTCATAACTGCTTCGTTACATACTGCTGCGATATCCGCACCAGTGTAACCCTCTGTTCTCTTAGCTATTTCATCTATATCTACATCTTTTGCTAGTGGTTTCTTTTTTAGATGTATCTTGAATATCTCTTTTCTTGCCTCTAAATCAGGTGGTTTAATATATATGAGTTTATCAAAACGTCCTGGTCTAAGTAAAGCAGGATCTATTATATCTGGTCTATTTGTTGCTGCTATAACTGTTACATCTTTTAGTTCTTCTAATCCATCTAGTTCGGTTAACAGTTGACTGATTACTCTTTCTGTTACATGACTATCTCCAATCATGCTTCCTCTAGATGGTGCTATTGCATCTAATTCATCGAAGAATATTATGCATGGCGCTGCCTGTCTTGCTTTTCTAAAAGTCTCTCTAACTGCTTTCTCACTTTCACCTACCCATTTAGAGATAAATTCTGGTCCTTTTACACTTATAAAGTTTGCTTCACTTTCTGTAGCTACTGCTTTAGCAAGTAAGGTTTTACCTGTGCCAGGTGGACCGTATAGGAGGATTCCTTTTGGTGGATTTGCATCCATATGTGTAAAAACTTCACTGTATTTTAGTGGCCATTCAACTGCCTCCTGCAATTGTTGTTTTGCATCATGTAAACCGCCTATATCATTCCATGTTACATTTGGTGTTTCTATTATGACTTCTCTCATGGCTGATGGTGTCATAGATTTAAAAGCTTCATAGAAATCTTCACCTGTTGCTTCTAGTTTATTTAATATATCTGCTGGTATTGTATCCGCATCTAAATCTATCTCAGGTATAACTCTGCGTAGTGCTCTCATTGCAGCTTCTTTACATAATGCTTCGAGATCTGCTCCTGAGTATCCATGTGTTATCTCTGCTAGTTTATCTAAATCTACATCTTCTGCTAATGGCATACCTCGAGTATGTATTTCTAGTATTTCTCTCCGTCCTTTTCTATCTGGTATTCCTATCTCTATCTCCCTGTCAAATCTACCTGGTCTACGAAGCGCTGGGTCTATAGCGTTTATTCTATTGGTTGCTCCTATTACTATAACCTTTCCTCTTTCTTCAAGTCCATCCATTAATGCTAATAACTGTGCTACTACTCTGCGTTCAACATCTCCATGTGTTTCTTCTCTCTTCGGTGCTATTGAATCTATTTCGTCTATAAATATTATAGATGGTGCACTTTCTATTGCCTCTTCAAAGATTTTTCTTATATTCTCTTCGCTTTGTCCATAGTATTTACTCATAATCTCTGGTCCACTTAGCGTAAAGAAGTTTGCATTTGACTCATTTGCTACTGCTTTAGCGATGAGTGTTTTACCTGTACCAGGTGGTCCGTGTAATAATACTCCTTTTGGTGCCTCTATACCCATTTTTTCAAAAAGTTCAGGGTGTTTTAATGGTAATTCTATCATCTCTCTAACTTGTTTAATCTCATCTTTTAATCCACCTATATCCTCATAGGTTATTCTCGGTATCTTTTCTGCTTCTGCTTTAGTAGGTTTCTCGCTGAGTATAATTTCTGTATCCCTATGCATTATAGCTACTTCGCCTTTTGCAGAGAGTTTTGTTACAACTAGATCTATTTTTCTACCCATTATGTTAAGTTCTATCACATCGCCTCTAGTAACTGCTCTACCTTCTAGTATCTGTGATAGGTATTCTTCTCCTCCTACTAGTCTTATCTCTTCAGTTGGTGCTAATGTTATTTTCTCTGCTTTTCCAGCTGTTGCTTTTTGTATAGTTACTTTATCATCTATACCTACACCGGCGTTTCTACGTGTGGTACCATCTATTCTTATAACTCCTGTTCCTCGTTCCTCTGGATATCCAGGCCATAAGAGACAAGCTGTCTTTTTTTTACCATTTATTATGATGGCATCTCCTGGTGTAAGTCCTAATTTTTCTGTTATCTCTGGATCTAATCTTGCTATTCCTCGTCCTGTATCTCTTGCTTTTGCTTCTTTTACCTTAACAAATATTTTTTCATTCATACATTGACCCTCCTATAAAATTTATATTAAAATGGGGTGATATTTAGATAGGATTTAATTGACTTTAATTTTCCTACCTTTTTTCTTTGGTTTTAGTTTACTTAGTGTTATACTTAGCACTCCATTGTTGAATGTAGCCTCGCTGTTATCTGCGTCGACTTCTGCAGGCAGCGGTATTTCTTTGTAGTATTTTCTATCTTTGTTATCTACATTTATTATTAGATTATCTGCTGTTATCTCTAGATCTATATCTTCTTTTGATACCCCTGGTATCTCTGCTGTGATTATTATCTGTCTATCTGTTTCTTGTAGATCCACCAGTGGTTCTCTAATCTCAGGGAGTTCTTTTGATGCGCTGACATTCGGTATATTTCCAAATTCTTGGAATATAGGCCTTCCTGTTGAATCTATTCTGAAGCTCCATCCGTATACTCTTGGTCTATCTATTAGGTTTCCTCTTATAGCATCTCTGTATAAACTATTCATCTGTCTATGGATACGGCGGATTTGCTCCTCGAATTCATCGAAGATATCTTCTCCATATCTTGATAACCATGGATCCTCTATGAATTCATCGAATATATCATGATATCTTCTTCTGAATGGATATCTTTCCATTTTTTATTTACCTCCACAAATTTTGTTAAACTTAAATCTACAATATAATTGTATAATAACTAGTTTAAATATTTTTCTATTTTGTCAATCTAAAATTAACAAAATTAATTATTTCTAGTCTAAATTCTTTATTTGAAACTATTTAGTCATCGCATTCCTTTTCAAGTGCACCACATTGAATCAACTCTTTGTCTTCCTCTTCTCGCATGGCTCTCTCTTTTTCAACTGCTTCTCTATGAGCTTTATCACCTGCTGCTCCTTTTAATCGTTCGGATAGATTCCTAATGTTTTCCTCTGGACCATAACAGATCAACACATCTCCTTTAGATACCGTTATATCCCTGGGTGGTGCCCCTATAAACATCTCTCCATTCTTTATTTTCTTATAAACAGCAAGAACAATAACCCCCTCTTCATTCAAACGGAGATCGCTTAATTTCTTATTCTCCAGCCAACTACCTTTTTTCACCATAAACTTTCCAATGGAATACCCCCTACTTACACCTAGTAATTCCTCATAATCATAGATTTTTAAACTTGTGAACCTCTCCAATCCTCTTTTTATAATCCATCTAAGAGCACGATCGATCAGTTTAGACCGACTAAAAAGAAAGAGGATTAGAAGACCAATGACTAACCAAATAAGAATAGCAGTAGCTTCTGCCTCTGTTTGTCCGATGAATGTAAGGAGAAGAGTAGCTATAGCAGATATAATTCCAGCGTTACCAATAAAAATTAAAATC
>QMTB01000089.1 GCA_003649845.1 Thermoplasmata archaeon
ATTCTCTCCAAATATATGATAGTCATAGAATCCATTGTTGTCTCTATCCTCAAATCTTCCATCTAAGTCTTCATAGAATAAACTTAGTATACCTTTGTTACCGCCATAACCTTGTTCCCATAATGCAAATGGAATCTGTCCAACTAGAATAGAACCTTTTATATGATTGATCTCATACTCTTGTTGTAATAAAGAACGAATCCCTTCAGCTGTAGTTATAGAAGTTGTATTTAAAATTATGTTAACTGGGAATCTCTCTTCTACATCCAATATATATCTATCTAGTTTTTTAGATGTTCTTGTATACAGTTTATCATTGATAATAATTAGAATGTTATCCTTTTGAAGACTAAGAGATCTAGTATAACTAACTTCAACTGTTGTAGTCAACAGTATAGCGATAATAATGGATATCAGAGTTATTCGATAGGTATTCCTCATCTACACTATAGAATCTATATATTTTAATTTAAATGTTTTTGTAAATTTTAATATCTATGTATCCTCTATCTTCCCCACATTATCTTTTTTCTCATGGAACATTACTGCTGTATCTTCAATTTCTGCATATGCACTTGGTAGATATTTACGGAGTAGATATCTAATATATTCTCTTTCCTCTTCTGAATATGGTTCAAGCATTTTATCTATCCCATTCCCATCTTGCAGGCATAGAATATAGTGGTGGGTTATAACCCTTACCCTTTTTAAAACATATCATTTTATTATAATAAAAATTTATATTGCTTGTATACACATTCTCTATCCCTATTCTACCAAGATTTTAAATGAGAGAAATCAATTAAAGGATTATCTCAAGAAGTTTGAAGGTTGAACTCTCTCATGGATTATAAAGATGAACTTATAGAAGAGATTAGAGAACTTAAAGAGAAACATAACGCAGTTATCCTATCGCATGTATATCAAGAAGGTGATATTCAAGATATAGCTGATTTTGTAGGTGACTCACTAGGTCTCAGTAGAAAAGCAGTGGAGACAAATGCAGATATAATAGTATTCTGCGGCGTACTATTTATGGCAGAAACGGCTTATATATTGAATCCAGATAAAAAAGTGTTGATACCTGATCCTAACGCTGGTTGTTTCCTAGCTGACACTGCTACACTATCAAAACTTAAAGCTAAGAAGAGAGAGTATCCAAATGCAGCAGTAGTAAGCTATGTTAATAGCTCCGCTCAGATAAAAGCATATTCAGATGTATGTTGTACTTCTGCAAATGCTATTCAAGTAGTTGAATCAATACCTAGTAAAGAAATACTATTTATACCAGATAGAAACCTAGCTGACTATGTAGCTGAACATACAGATAAAAAGATTATACCATGGGATGGATATTGTTTGGTTCATGAAAATATTTCTATTGAAACTATTCAAAGATTAAAAGATCTGCATCCTAATGCTGAAATAGTAGTTCATCCAGAGTGTAAAGCAGATGTTAGACATATAGCAAACTATATCGGTAGTACTTCTGCTATGGCTAGATATATCTCTGAATCTCCCGCAAAAGAATTTATAGTAGGTACTGAGGATAACTTTGTATATAGAGTTAGAAGGGATAATCCTGATAAGATATTTTATCCAGTTGGAACTAAATGTATAGGTATGCGTAGAATAACTTTGGAGAAACTTAGAGATTCACTATTAGAAATGAAATATGAGATTACTATCCCTGAGAATATACGTAGAAAGGCTAAAAAAGCATTAGATAAAATGTTAGAGGTAGTATGAAAGAAGCATTATTCTATGAGGAAGAGAAGGATAATAAGGTTAGATGCAAACTATGTTCACATAATTGTATTATAAAACCTAGTAGCGTAGGGTTATGTAATGTAAGAGAGAATATAGATGGTAAACTCTATACACTAGTATATGGTAAACCTGTTGCTCAACATATAGATCCTATTGAGAAGAAACCTTTATTTCATTTTCAACCAGGTTCTTATTCTTATTCTATTGCTACAATGGGTTGTAATTTAAAATGTAAACACTGTCAAAACTGGGATATATCACAAGCTAGTAGAGAACAGATAGCTTCTATTGGATATGAAGTTGAACCAGAGGAGATAGTTGAAAAAGCTTACGAGACAGGTTGTAAATCCATAGCTTATACCTATACAGAACCAACTATATTCTTTGAATATGCTTATGATACAGCTAAAATTGCACATAGATATGGTTTAAAAAATGTTTTTGTAACCAATGGATATATATCTAGAGAAGCTTTAGAGATGATAGCTCCATTTCTAGATGCTGCTAATATAGATCTAAAAAGTATGAGCGATTCTTTTTATAGAAAGATATGTAATGCAAAACTTCAACCTGTATTAGAATCAATAAAAAACTATTATGAACTAGGTATATGGATAGAGGTTACAACTCTTATAATACCTGGTTATAATGATGATCCAAAGGAGTTAGAGGAGATAGCTAGTTTTATTAAAAATATAGATCCAGATACACCATGGCATGTAACAGCTTTCTATCCAACATATAAATTATTAGATGTTCCATCTACATCTATCTCTACTCTGAGAAAAGCTGTTTCTATTGGAAAGAAAATAGGTCTTAGATATATATATCAAGGTAATATAGGAGAGGGAGAGGATACATTTTGTCCTAACTGTGAAGAAAAACTTATCATAAGAAAAGGTTTTCATGTTATAGAAAATAATATCATTAACTCTAGATGTCCGGTATGTAAAACACTTATACCTGGTGTTGATATAGATGGTGTGATGGAGGAGAAATAGTTATGAAAGTTACTGTTAGGCAGGTTGATGGAATAACCTTTATAGGTAGAGGAGAAACTAATCACTGGGTTGCTATTGATGGTCCAAAAGAGTTTTTTGGCTCAGAAGCTGCTAGTAGACCAATGGAGTTGTTTTTGATATCCCTAGGTAGTTGTACTGCGAGTGATGTAGCATCTATACTTAATAAGAAGAAGATTAGAGTAGAGAAATTTATAGTAGAAGTTGAAGGAGATAGAGTTGATGAACATCCAAAGGTTTTCACTAGGATTCATATTAAATTCATATTTTATGGTAATAACATAGATGAAAATGCTGTTAAAAGATCAATAGAGTTATCTTGGAATAAATATTGTCCTATAACAGCTATGCTTAAAAAGATTCTACCTATGAGTTACTCCTATGAGATTTTATCCTCTGACTAATCTATTGATAGATATTCATCATATGCTTTATCCATAAAATAGATATACTGATAGAAGTCATCGTTTTCTGCTAATGTATGAACAGCTTGTTTTTGATAATCAACTGCTTTATTGAGATGTATAGTATCTTCAGTATTAAGGTTTCTACTTAGGAAGTATTCATATATATGGAATACTGTTTTAGTTCTAAGAAAAGCATATTCTGCCGTAGAAGTGTCTATAGAAACCTTTGATTCTTGAAACATCTGTGATTTACTACCTGTTCTACAATCAACATAATAGGGTTGAACTTTATCTGTATCAATCCATATCCATCTTTCTTCGCCGGTCATGAAAGGGAAGATATAATCTCTCTTTGTATCATCTTCATCTTCTATACTACATATACGGTTTATCACCTGTCTCTTTGTAGCATAAGGTGTTTCTCCTTTTGTTGAATCTAATAAAACCCATCCATAGTTAGGTATATAGTATTCAACCATATAATGCATCTGAGTCCAGAATCCTTGATCGTTATTTGCTAGTAACACTCTAGCTGGTATATTCTGTGATCTAAATAATGCGCAAGCTAGATGCGATCTACCGACGTTTTCACCGTTTATAAAAAGTGTTGTAACAGCATCTTGACTTAAAAATAAACCTAGTTTTAATTCTAATAAAAATAATAGAAATCTATGGTATTTTATGAAATGAGAAACGTTTTCTGCATAACCGAAGATATAATTATTTCCTCTTCTAAGCTGCCTAGCTTTCAATAATATAAGAGGGGATCTAGATTGTACAACCTTTGATGGTTGAAGCCATTCTAATGTATCATCTGGTAGATCTTTTTTCTTAGGGAAAGGAGCATCCTTTGGTATATCTTTGAATTCAAAATTCTCTACAAGTACCCATATAGTGAAATGTAATAATCTATGTTCACCGCTATGCATACCTGCTATAGTAAAGTTTACAGCTCTATTAGGCTCAGAGAAATCTTTTTCAATTTTATAGTCTAATATATCTGCATTTGTATCGTTGAATAATTCCATAACAATAGGAACTTGATATCCATAGTCAGGTGGAAATACATATCTAACATGGAAACTATTTGTATCATCCTCTGCTTCTAATTCTAGATAATGTTCAACTCTCAATAGATATATATCTTTCTTAGAAGGAGGATTATCTGTAGATATAACATTAACTGGAATTAACAGTGATAGAATTATTAGAAGTATTATACTTGTTTTAACTAGTCTTTTAAACCATTGCATCTTAGTATATTATTTATAATATTACTATATTAATACTTTGCTTTATGTAAGCGGTACATCTGTTCTTAGATCATCTTTAATACTTCTACCTGTTTGTTTCTCCCATTCGCCTATAGGTATAGAATGTTTCTCTCTGATTTTATCTCCTATACCTAGGCCATTATAAGCACAGAATGGAACTATACCCTCTGGTGTAGAATAATGTATAACACATCTCTGCAGTCTATCAAGGTTTAAATTAAAAGGATCTTGGAACCACATACTTCCTACGAATAAACTCTTATAGTGGAATCCTCTAAGTGAATCATAGCTACCGCCTATCGCTGCTTCTTTTAGAAGTTTCTTTAGATTGAAACCTTTCGGCGCTTTATCATAATCAACGAATTTATCTATATTCTTCAAAAATGCAGATGCTATACGGATCTTCTTAAAAGGACCTCTAAGTTCACTTTCTTTTTCAATAAACTCTAATAATCCTTCTACATCAATGAATCTAGTAACAGGTATAGGATTTCCATTATCCATAAATATATAGGTTGCTCCACCACAACCTGGATGTGCAGTAAACTCTACTTGTGGTTCTCCTTTTAACATCTCTATCAATCGAGATATAGGAAATACAAATGGTACTGGGTAGAAGTCATCTCTAGATATAGCTCCATTGAATTCTTCTTCAATAGACTTCATCATTCTAACATAATCTACTCTCTTCTTCTCTCTATTCTCATCTCTAATCTTCTCCATTCTACCGCAGAAGGATACAGGTTGAAAGTTTACGCCTCTAACTATATCCATGTTTTCAAGTGCAAATCGAACTATTTTACCTGCTTCATCTATATTTTTATCACCTATCAAAACAGGTACAAGTACTAGTTTTAGATTTACTTTTCTTAGATTCTCAATTGCTTGTTTGTTCTTCTCAATCCAAGGGTTAGTTTCAGGTGTAAGTCCATCGAAGCTCATATAGATTGTGTTAACCTTCTCTTCCTTAAGTCTCCTGCAATATTCAGCGCTATCAGCAAGTTTCAAACCATTAGTATTAACTTGTACATGAGAGAATCCCACTTCTTTTGCCATTCTTATAATTTCAAATAGATCTTCTCTAATAGTTGGCTCTCCTCCAGTTATCTGCACTGCTTTTGATCCAATGGGTTTCTCATTTCTAGCTTGAAGCATCATCTCTTTAATCTGTTCAAGAGTAGGTTCATATACTCTGCCGGATGCACCAGCGTTCATAAAGCAATAACTACATCTTAGATTACAGCGGTTAGTTACAAGGAGGTTAGTTAGAACTGATTGAGATTTATGTACATCGTATAAAGCAGGTACATCTAATACAGCTGTTTTAACATCAGGTATATCGGGTCCATCGACTTTATATTTCATCCATTTCTTATATAAATTTACATCTCCAAAATATATTTCTTTGAAAGAACCGTGTTTCTCACAATTCTTAATAAGCCAAACTTTACCATCTTCCTCTACTATCTGAGCAGGGATTTTATTGATTTTGCCTTCTTGATAGCATCCAGGGCAGATTGAATAGGTCTCCTCTAATACCTTTACATCCTTTACTTGTTCCTGCATGAAAACACACATAATTTACCACTACATAAATATTTACCATCTACTCTAACTTATCACATTTTAGATATTCACCTGTCTCATAGTAGTGTTTAAAACGATTCAACCAGATAGGTGTTTCTTCTAGATGTTGTACAAATTCAACGAATTTCTTTAATCTCTCAATAGTTTCTGGATTCAATACATGTTCTATTCTACATGCATCCTCCCTAGCGATATCCTCATCTAAACCTAATATCTTTAGGAATCTCTCAAGTGTATCATGCGTCCGCTGTGTTTTCACAGCAATCTTTTTACCTCTCTCAGTTAGAGTTACCCCACTATACTTCTCATAGTTTATATAACCATTTTTACTTAGCTTTTGAAACATCTCTGTTACACTAGCTGGTGATATACCAAGTAGTTGAGCTACATCTTTCCCTCTAGCATAACCTTTTTTATCTACAATAAGTTGTATAACTTCTAGATAATCTTCTATTCTCTCAGTGGTCATATTTCATCAAATCTAACCTAAATTTTTTAGGATGAGATGTTTTATATCATATTTAAAAATTCTGTATCGAAACTAAGAGTTAGCTTTCTTTCAATATCTATCTTTTTAATGTAGAAATCTAGGTATAA
>QMTB01000090.1 GCA_003649845.1 Thermoplasmata archaeon
ACATAAAATCCCTGGTTTCTGTTTTTAATAAAAAATTTAGTAAACTTTATCTACACATTGAATATATAGCCAATCTGGTGTGAAGGAGGAAGATGGATAATGATGATTAAAAACTCACATGAAATCATTGGAAAACAAGTTGTAGATGCAGATGGAACAACTATTGGAACCATTGATAAATGCTGGAAGAGTTGGAATGAAGAATACCCAGGGTGGTTCTTCGGTATAAAACCAAATGAGGCAACAAGAGATACATGGTTCAGAGGAACACATAAACTTGTACCAATCTACAGTGACTATATAAAAGAGGTAACTGACTATGTAGTTTTAAATAAAACTGCATCAGATCTATCTAGATATTGGAGTAAAGCAGCTCCTTGTGGTTCAATGTATTGGCCCGCAGATGATCTAATGGAGAAACCAGTGTATGATAAAAATTATTCTAGAGTTGGAACCTTCTATGGATGGGTTGAAACTAACGGAGACTATAAATACTATGGATGTTTCCTAGATCCATACTTAGCAGATACATGGAATATACCTCATGATACCATTATGCCGCTTCCACCAACGATGATCCATCATGTTTTTGATACAGTAACCTTAGATAAAACCTTAGATGAGCTTCGGGAATACTGGTATAAAAACTATGGAAAACACTATTAAGGAGGAACTCCCCCCTCTTATAATTTTTTAATGGGAAAGTGGTGATATGCTTCAACCTGGGTCAAATGAGGAGGAGGAATATATAAAATATCTCCTTAAAAAATATGGGAATAAAACTGCATCTGGTTAGGTCTGTTCTTTCTTCTTGAAGATGGCGTCTATTCTATTTTTTACATCCTCTATCTCATATGGTTTCTCAATGTAGTCTTCACCTAGGAAGGTACCAGCATCTTTTGCAAGAGAATCTGTACGAGCTGTTAAAAAAATAATTGGTATATTCTTCCATGTTGGATTTCCTTTTATTCTATCATATAACTCCCATCCGCTCATACCAGGCATCATGATATCTAGTAGTATCACATCTGGTATTTTTTCTTCCTCTAACATTTTAAGGCATTCGCTTCCACTTTCAGCGGTTATAACCTCATAATCATTGTATCTATTTTCAAAACCGATTTTGAAACTTATATTATTATTTTCATCATCATCAACAATCATAATTTTTCGTTTCATTTCCTCAAACTCCATCACATCCGTGCGATATCCTATTCAATAATTCTTTTATAAATCTTTCTTTCCATTTGGCAAGGTGAAATAGAATGTAGATCCTTTACCTAATCCTGGGCTCTCTGCCCATATTTTACCACCATGTCTCTCCACTATACGTTTAGCTATACTAAGACCTAACCCACTAGAAGCTAAATCATGTCTAGAGGGATCTGCTTTATAAAACTCTTCAAACACATGACTAAGTTGATCCTTGGTTAATCCTATACCTGTGTCTGCCACCCATACTGTGATAGCTCCTTTATCTTTTTTAGCCCCTATTTCAACTTCTCCGTTTCTATCTGTGAATTTCAATGCATTTGAGATTAGATTCTGTAAAACCTCCTCTAATTGTAGTTTATCTGCATAAACTTTAATCTCTTTATCAACGAGATTTTTCATATTAATGTTTTTCTCCTCTGCTAGTATTTTATTCCCCTGAATTGCTTCTTCAATAAGTGATGATAGAGGAATTTCTTCTAAAGAGATCTTCTGATAGGAGGATCTAAGCTTTGCTAATTTTAGAGTATTGATAATCAAATGTTTAATATATGAGATTCTATCAGATATCATAAGAAGAAGTTTTTTTATCTCTGGATCCTTTGTTTTTTCGATAACTACTGGGAGAACATTTAGAATTGGAACTAAGGGATTTTTAAGATCATGACCTAGTTGATTTATAAATTCTTCTTTCTCATATAGAAGCTCCTCTAGATGTTTACGGGATTTATATAGAGCATCTGTCATTGTATTAAATGTAGAAGCTAAACTCTCTAATTCATCCCCTGATCTAATTTCAACATGATGAGATAAATCACCTGAAGCTATTCTTTTAGCACCATCCTCAAGTTTCTTGATAGGCTTTGTGATACGATAGGAAAAACCTACACCTGTAATGATAAAAACTGTTCCAACTATAACGATGAAAAGAGTTATTTGATCTCTAAATAAAAGTAGGCTTGAGAAAGCTTCTGATGTCTGTTGCACTGCGATTACACACCAGAAACCTCCATCTAGAAAAGTATCTTCAAGAATAGATGCATATCCACCGATCATCTCTTTGTTATCTGTTCTTATATATTCCATAAATCCAGATGAATTACCTGTGTTAACAGGGGGGATATATTGTGGGGGTATACTGGAAAAGATGATGTTTTTATCTGGATGAGATAGGATTATACCCTTCTCATCTATAAGGTATACATACCCTGTAGATCCAATGCTATAACCCTCTAATATCTCCCATATCCTCTGGAAACTAGTATAGCCTAGGATTACCCCTACGGGTGTATTATTGGAGTATACAGGAGAAGAAAACATTATACTTCTCTTATCGGAGTTAGGCAGGAACTCTTCATCTGATACAATAATATGATCTTTAAGTCTTGCAATAAATTCTTTGTCTAAACCTATATTATTTATATTATATGGTACAGAGGCTGCAACTTTACCATCTAAATCTAGGAAAACAAATTCATCAAAGGTGGTATAAAATGAACGAGCGACTTCCAACTCCTGAGATAAATCAGAGTTATCAGAGTAATGGGAACCAATAGTTCTAGATAAAGCAATGATATTATTTCTCTCAGATTCGATAAAACGTTTAATTTCTCTACTTGTTGAAATAGCTAGATTCTCTAGGCTATCAACAGTTGCATTATATAGAGAATTATGCATTTCTGTTACAAAGAAGAGATGAGTTAAAACAAGGGGGATAAATATCACTCCAAAGAAGAGGAGGGTAAGTTTTGTATGAAGTCTCATACGTATTCTTCTAATTTTAATAGGAAATCTTTTCTTATCATCCACTCAAACCATCCACCTATCCAATCTCTCCTAGTTTTTACAATATATGAAAGAGTAGAAGTATTAAAAATTAATTCTCAGGAAAATCTATTTGAAAATAATTCTATATATTGTATAGATACAAACAATATTTTTATATTCACTGGATTAAATTTATTGAGGATAAAAGGTGGTTTCTAATATTTTGGAACAACTATTAAAGGAGTTGGTTTAGACCATTCGCTTATCATACCATCATCATTTATAGAGATTATTTTTATGCGATATAAACCTGGTTTATGCCAAATATGGGATGTTACCTTTGATGTAATCCATTGGGAATAGTTTTCATCTCCCCAATCGATTTTAGTTTTATATCTACTAGATATGATAATTATGTGTGGTTTATCTACCTTAGCTATAGGTAGGGTAAGTGGTTTCAGTGGCCTACCTGGTGTTTTACTGAAAGTAAAGTTTAACATAGTGGTTTCCCCTGGTTTAAGAGGAGGAGATGTTTTCAGATTACTAGTTTTATTTACTCTATCATATGCTATCAAACTATAGGTTTGCGATAGATTTGATATAGGTGGTAAGGTAGCTATATAGTATCCTGTTTCATTGGAATAATATCTACGGAAACCGCTGTATGATAAGGATTCGTTATCAACTTGGAATATCTCTACTCTATCTTTACATAGTTTACCTTTTTGTATTATATAGCCTTTTATTATCACTCCTTGTGATACAGAGGTATTAATCTCATTGTTATCTTCATTTCTCTCTGGTATACTGTCATTGTAATCTACTATCATTCTAATACTACTAGGTTTAAGAGATGATTCAAAGAATACACTCCCACCTAATTTTTCTCCTTTATACCAGATATTTGGAAAGAAAATGGGATGTTGAGTTATATAGCCAATAATCGTGCTATTACTGAGTATAGAGATGTTAAGTGTTATAGGAGTATCAGAGTATATAGTACTTCCATTGTTTATAATTTCATAGTAGATGAATATACCAAGAGTAGATATGTTAAAAGGACCCCACCAAGCATAGAAAGTTATAGGTACTATATCAGGTGCCATTTCATGTAGCCTCTGACTTTCTATAGAAGTGATAGAAAGTAGAAGTAGGAAGATAATTAAAATGAGTCTCATGATTAAATATCTAACAAATGTTCAATTTAAATTTTATGGTTATTAAAAAATTTATGATATATCTTAGCTAAATGCAGAACGATATAGATTTTTTGTAGATATTTTTAAATCGACTTGAAGAATAGTTTCAAATTAAAGTATGATAAAATTCTAGATAATTGATAGATGATTATATTTTTATATATACCCATCTTAAATAAACACCAGTCACTCTCAGTATCATATATATCCTTTGCTTTAACTCTAATGGTATAACTACCTTTCTCATTCCATGTATGAGAAACAGTTACTTTTTCTCCTGATTTATATGGTCCAATCCAGTCGCTAGTAGTATTATCACCCCAGTCTATATAGTAGTATACATCATCTCCATCTGGATCTGTTGTTTTTATATTATACTCAAGTTCTTCTCCTGGTTTACCTGTTTTTGAACCTGTAATTGTTGGAGTTAAAGGAGGGGTATTATTAAGGGTATTTACATAAATTGTTTTAAGAGAACTATAATCGCCCCAGCCATATGGTTCATTGTATCCTCTAACTCTATAATAATATATACCTTGAGAATGATTAGTTATATGATACCATTCATTATGTATATCCCTAGATATAACAGTAATATCGTTGAAGAAAGGAACAGGTGTTATATCATCTATAAAGAAACCATCTCCAAGGTTAAGATCATCTGTTGTATATCTAAAACGTATATAAATAGAGGAGTTAGCATAAGATGAGAGGTCATATTCTTTGTATATCCATCCATTGGATGAACCTGTAAAGGAATCTAGTATCTCATATAATCTACCGTTTTCACTAATCTCTACAAATGCTTTATCATAATCTTCTTCGATATCATAATAACACCAGAATGAAAGTTTTGTATCAGATATAACTGGCAATGGATATCTTGTTGTCATAGAAACCACTTCATTATTCTTTCTAGATGCACCGTATGATTGAGATGATGAATGAGAGAATGTATTTACCATTTGGAATCCATCTAATTCCCATAAGTTTTTATGGGATCCATCATCATCTATAATGTCTAAATCCTTTAGTTCATCCAGTTGATATCTAGATGCTGAGTTATCTTCTATCCAAGAGATGATATAATCTCCATCATTATCAATTATAGGTGCGGAATAAAAACGCGGTGGCGTCACCCTTCTAGGAAGCATAGATATATTTAATGCTTCTCTAATTAAAACAATAGCTCCATCAAAGTTTTCTCTACAAACCTGTTCTATAACATCATGAGGTGGGTGAAAAGATGAACATGCCTCTATAGTATATGGAAATAATGGTCTACCTAATATATAGTGACTATATCCATATGCCCAGTCTGTTGTATCACCTGTAGTAGGATAGAGATTTGCGCTTTGAATTGGTTCATAGGTTCCTGTATCATCTTGTTTTGTTATCTCAGATGCTATCTCTATACCAATTTTAGATAGAATTACATCATCAGGTGCCTTTTCTTTTGATGAGTAACCCCAAGGCCACATAACAAGTTCAGAGTAGGTATGATAGGTTATCAAAGCGTTTATATCATTATTTATAATAAAATCTTTAATGGCTTTAGTTTCATTCTCCGAGAATATATCCGAACCACAGTATACCTCAGATGGTGGATGATGAGATACAGAAGCATATCCTATACTTCCCCATTCTCCAACTGGGTCACCGTTGCAGGAGCCGGCATAATTTCGGTTGAGATCTATACCATATGTATCGTATTCCTCTATATATCTACGATTTTTACGCCACCATTTCTCTCCATGATAAATATCATGATCATATACATAGCCATCCGGGTTAACACACGGTATAATCCATATTCTGCGATTATCCACTAGATCTGTAATCGTAGAATTTAAACCATAATTAGAAGTAAGTTTTTTAGCGATGAATAAACAAATCTCTACAGTAGGCCATTCTCTAGCATGATGTAAACCCATGAAAAGTACACCAGGTTCATCTTCATCTACTCCAGGGTTATCAGACACCTCCAGACACCATATATCTCTACCCTCCCAGCTTCTACCAATACTTGTAAGCATAGTTATATTAGAATAGTTACTAGCAATGTCTCTAAGCTCGTCTTCCATTTCATCAAAAGTAGGATATCCATCATCAGATGGATTCATAGATAGCATAATACCAGGGATTCTAATGTTGCTAGATAGTAGAACATCTAAATATTTTCCAGGGGAACCACCTATTATAATTGTACGTGGAGGTAAAAGATCTTTTTCATTGATAGGTATCCGAAGAAAAACTTTATCTTGATTAGGTTGCAAAGCAGTTATAGGTTCTATTAATAAAATTATACCTATAATAATTGGAATGTAGTATTTCAAATATTACACGCCTCATGAGTTTATGTATCTAGAAGTAAATATAATGATCTTGATGTATAAAAATATTGGCTATTCTATTTAAGCTATTGTATTATAGAA
>QMTB01000091.1 GCA_003649845.1 Thermoplasmata archaeon
ATATAATATATCAATATCATATTGATATCTTTTAAACTATCTAAAAAACTAAATTTATAGGAATCCATTAATATAAAAAATATAGTAGATTTTTTTAAGGTGTAATCTTCTCATGCACTGCTATCCAGAGAAACCTTTAAAATAAATTCTTTACTTCAAAAAAATCTAATGGATATCAGACTAGTAGTTTTTGACATGGATGGTACTCTAATAAAAAAGAGAACAATCTTTGTATTTGCAGAGAAACTAGGATTCATCTCTAAACTAGGAGATATACTACAGAAAATGGATTTACAACCTTATCAGAAAACTATTCTTATAGCGTCTCTACTCAAAGGCTACTATAAAGATGAGTTATTAGAATTTTTTAGAGAGATACCTTTACAAGATCATATAATAGAGGTTATATCAAAACTTAGAGAGAAGAATATCATTACTACTATTATAACAGATAGCTATGATTTTGTTGCAGAAAATTTAATGTTTCGTTTACATATTGATGATTTCTATGCCAATAACCTTATAATCAAAGATGGTATAATCACTGGTGAAGTTATAATTCATAATAAAAATCTATTGAGAGAATGTGATAATAAAATTTATTCGATATGTAAATCTAAAATAATAGAAGATTTATGTGATAAACTAGGTATATCTCTAAAACAGGTAATAGCAGTGGGAGATGGTATAGTAGATAGATGTATGCTAAAGAAAGCAGGGATTGGAATAGCTTTCAATGCACCTACTATTGTTCAAAAATCTGCTGATTATATAACCAATGATCTCAGAGATATATTTAGATTTATATGAAGGTGGATGAATATGGATTTAAAACAGGAGAAAATAGCTACTCTTCATGATTTCAATGTTGATAAAGAAGAACTAATTAAAGCTGTTAGAGATGCAGTAGTAGAAAGACCAGTTTCTATTGTTATGCCAATGTTATATCAAGAGATTAATAATAAGGCGCTAACTGTTATCAAAAAAGGTTTGAATAAATGTACATATCTAAAAGAGATAATTATACCACTTGGCGCTAAAAACGAAAAAGAATTCTCTCATGTTAAACGTTTCTTCTCTGATCTCAAGATACCTCATCTAGTGATGTGGTGTAATGGACCTAAAATAGAGAAACTTCTAAAAGAATTACAATCCGATGGTATAGATCTATTGAAATATAGAGGTAAAGGTAGAGATGTATGGCTTGCTCTTGGAATAGCAGCTTTACGCTCCTATGCTGTTGCATTACATGATGCTGATATAGTTTTATATGATGAAACTATTCCCACTAAACTCGTGTATCCAATTGTAGAACCAGAGCTTGACTTCAAATTTAATAAGGGTTACTATGCAAGGGTTAATACTAGAGAGGGAACTATGTATGGTAGAGTAGTTAGACTCTTCCTACAACCACTTTTAGAGGCTCTTATGGAACAATATAGAACTCCTCTGAAGTTTGTTCAGTTTCTATATTCCTTTAGATATCCTCTATCTGGAGAATTCGCTCTCACTAGTGATCTAGCTAGAGACGTAGATATACCTGGAAACTGGGGTTTAGAGATAGGTATAATGGCAGAGATGTATAGAAATGTTATATTGAAACGTATCTGTCAAACAGATCTAGGATTCTATGATCATAAACATCAAAGTATAGGAAATGAAACAAAAGGTCTTGTAAAAATGAGTGGAGATATATTAGAAACCCTGCTTAGAGTACTTATCGAGGAGGATCACATAGAGATATCAAAAGAATTCCTTATATCTCTAAGAGTATTATACCAGAGACATGCTCAGGATTGCATTAGAAAATATCATGCAGACGCTCATTTCAATGGTTTAAAATATGATAGACATCTAGAGGAACAGATGGTTGAGCAATTCAGTAAACAGATAATGGTATCTGGTGAACATTATCTAGAGCATCCAGTTGGAACTAGGATACCAGATTGGCTTAGAACAATATCTGCTAGGAAAAAGATTAGGGAACAATTATTGGATATAGTAATTGTTGATAATGAAAAAACATAAAGAGAGGTTGGAAAAGATGAATCAAACTTGGAATAGAGGTATATCTTTAGATAAAGAAGTTATAGAGAAATGTGAGAAGATAAAACCTATAGATATAATGGTTGGCGTACTCTGTAAAAATGTAGAGGCAACGGTTTTAAATGTATTAAATGTTGTAAATGAAGGTTTATATCAATACTTCCCAGATTATAGATTAGCTATATCAGTGTCAAAGGCTTTTTCAACTGATAATACTGATCAAGCTATAGATCTTTTTCAACCTTATAGTAATATTCATACTATAGTTACTAATGATATAACAGATGGAGGGAAAGGAGCAGGTGTCGTGACTATTCTAGAGATTGCTCATGCGACAGAGGCTAAATGCGTTGTACTATTAGATGGAGATTTACTCAATGTTAAACCAACATGGATTCAAACCATTGCTAATCCAGTGGTTTATGGAAGAGCAGATCTAACAGTACCATACTATATTAGAGATAAAAATGATGGAGTTATAACAAATAATCTAGTTTATCCTTTTACTAGAGCAGTATATGGTATAGATGTAAGGCAACCTATTGCAGGTGAATTTGCTCTCTCTAGAAATCTCTATGAAATATTACGTAACCATCCACTGTTTCCACCGGATTTCGGTGTAGATATATTTATCCTCACTACTGCTGCAGCAGAAGGTTTGTATGTTAAAGAAGGTTTATTCTCTTTGAAAATCCATGAATCTACAACCCATTATCTAGAACCAGAGAAATTTCTAATACCAATGTTTAGAAAGGTAACCGGAAGTATGTTTGAACTTGCAAAATACTATGAGAATTATTGGCGGAATAGAGATAAAACTTGGCGTTCTAAATATAGAAGGGAATGTTTCAGTAAACGACCTATACCAGTTAAGGTTAACATAGAGGGTATGAGGAAGTCTTTTGAAACAGAATTTATAGATATAAGAGATAATCTCAGGAATTATCTACCTGATGATATCATAGCTTCTGTAGAAAACATTGTTAACAATGGAGATTCTTTTAACGAAGAACTATGGTCGAAGATAGTTTATCATCATGCAGCTGCATATAAAAATTTACACGATGAAGGAGATAAATATAGACTACTTGACTCTCTGAAGACACTATGGCTTGGTAGATTTGTAAGATACGCTGAACAAGTTAAAGATATGGATATCAATGAAGCTGAATGGCTTATACAGCAACAGGCAGAGGTTTTTGAGAAAAACTTTGATTACTTTAAATCTATATATTAAAAGGTGTATCTATGAGGATACTTGCAGCAGCAGATATACATGGCTCGCAGTATAGATTAAATCTTATATTAGATAACATAGAAAGATATAATCCAGATATAGCAGTAATAGCAGGCGATATCACTCAATTTGGACCAGGTGATGTAGCAAGAAACTTCTTAGATCAAATACCAGTATATACCTTAACGCTACCTGGTAATATAGATACTAGTGATGTCTTAAAAGGTATAGAGGAGAGTAAAGCGGAGAATATACATTTAAGGAGGATAGAATATCAAAATGTAACCTTTGTTGGGATAAATGGTGTAAGAGAATCAGAGACCATAGATTTCATAGAGAAAAATAAAGATAAACTGTCTAATATAGATGTATTAGTTACACATATACCACCTTATGGTTTACAAGATCGAGTATTCCTAGGTTTACATTCTGGTGATAAAACTCTAAGAGAACTAGTAGATACATGGAAACCTAGGCTTGTTATATCTGGACATATACATGAAAACCCGGGTTATACAAAAACTCCAAATGGTAGTATCATTGTAAACTGCAGTATCGGTAAGAAAGGTAGCGGTGCATTAATTAAATATGGTAAAGAAATCACTGTGGAGATGCTTGAGTAGTAATCTGTTTCTTCAATTTCGCCCATGTATCTTTGAGAGTGACAGTTCTATTTATAACCAGATGTTCCTCTGTTGTATCAGGATCTATACAGAAATAACCTACTCGTTCAAACTGAAATCTATCAAAAGCTTTTAACCTCTTCACAGCTGGTTCAACCTTACAATTATGTAAAACTTTTAGAGAATCTGGATTTAAAAATTCTTTAAAATCTCTATCCTTCACTCCAGCGGGATTTGGAACCGTAAAAAGCCTATCATACAATCTTATCTCTGCCTCTACTGCATGGGCTGCTGAAACCCAATGTATAGTTGCTTTAACCTTTCTACCATCAGGTGCATATCCTCCTCTCGTCTCTGGATCTATAGTGCATCTCAACTCTACTATCTCATCATCTTTTTTTGTAACATCTATACATTTAAGGAAATAAGCATATCTAAGTCTAACCTCTCTACCAGGTGCCAGTCTATAAAATTTTTTAGGTGGATTCTCCATGAAATCATCTCTTTCAATATATAATATCTTAGAGAATGGGACTTTTCTTGTCCCAGCAGAGGGATCCTCAGGGTTATTTATAGCCTCCATCTCCTCTATCTTATCCTCTGGATAATTTTCTATAACAACTTTAAGTGGATGTAAAACACCCATATATCTAGGGGATGTTTTATTTAAATCCTCTCTAACACAATGTTCTAAGAATTCAAAATCTATAGTACTATTAACCTTAGCTACTCCTATTCTCCTGCAGAAATTTCTTATAGCTGCTGGAGAGTAACCTCTTCTACGCATACCTCTTATAGTTGGTAACCTTGGATCATCCCATCCGTTAACATAGCCACCTTCAACTAATTCTCTAAGCATACGTTTACTCATAACAGTATAACTTAGATTGAGTCTCGCAAATTCTATCTGCCTAGGATGATATATACCTAGTTCATCTAGAAACCAATCATAGAGTGGTCTATGGTTTTCAAATTCTAGTGTACATATAGAATGTGTTATACCTTCTATTGAATCCTCTAAACCATGTGCCCAATCGTACATTGGATATATACACCATTTATCACCTGTTCTATGATGTCTAGCATGTAATATACGATACATTACAGGGTCACGCATATTAAGATTAGGATGACTCATATCTATCTTCGCACGTAGAACCTTTTCTCCATCAGCGAATTCACCTGCTTTCATCCTCTCCAATAATTCAAGGTTTTCCTCTATAGATCTATCTCTATATGGGCTATTTATACCCGGTTCAGTAATGGTTCCCCTTGTTCTCCTTATCTCCTCTGCGCTTTGATCATCTACATATGCTTTACCTTTTTTGACAAGTTGAAATGCATACTCATACATTTTATCAAAATAATCAGAAGCAAAATATAATCTATCCTCCCAATCGTAACCTAACCATCTTACATCTTCTTTAATAGCTTCTACATATTCTTCTGTTTCAGTTAGAGGATTAGTATCATCAAATCTAAGATTACATAAACCATTATATTCCTCGGCTATATCAAAATTTAAACAAATAGATTTAGCATGACCAATATGCAGATAGCCATTTGGTTCAGGTGGAAAACGAGTATGTACTCTACCACCAAACCTATTCGTTTTTATATCCTCATCTATAATCTCCCTTATGAAATCACGATGCTTTTCATTATCTTCCTCTGCCATCCAGATTTCACCTTTAAGATTAAATAAATTACAGCCCCGACCAGATTTGAACTGGTGTCTAGAGATCCAGAGTCTCTCATGCTAACCACTACACCACGGGGCTACAAATTAAATGGAATAGAAAAAACCTATTTTATATCTTTTTATCCAGCTGCTTCAGCTTTATATAGATAGATTGTCTGTGTTGGGAAGGCCATCTCTATACCTTCTTTTTCAAAAGATTCTTTAATCGCAAAATTAATAGCTTGCTGCGTATCAAGATACTTGGTATAATCCTTAGTATTAAGATAATATACAACCTCGAAGTTTAAACTGAAATCTCCAAATTCTCTGAAATGAACTCTATCTAGTTTATCTACATGTTCTAGTTTATCTGGGTCAATTATATCCTCTATGATACCTGGTATCTTCTTAAGTTTCTCCAAAGGTGTATCATATGTTACACCAAATGTAAATGCGACTCTACGTTTCCTCATCCTCTTGAAGTTTCTAACACTAGTAGAGGTTAACTCCTTATTAGATAATACAAGTTCCTCACCCTGTAATAATTTTATACGTGTTGATTTTAAAGTTATCCTAGTAACTGTTCCAGCATATTCTCCAACTATTATAAAGTCACCTACTTCAAAAGGTCTATCAAAGTATATGGAGAATGCACTGAAGAAGTCAGCTAAAACATTTTGTAATGCAAAACCAATTACAATACCAGTAACTCCTAATCCAACTACTGCACCAGATAGATCAACACCCCATGTGTTAAGTATAAATAATAAAGCAAAAAGTGCAACAATTCCTTTTACAATATTTTTAATTACAAATATAAAATGTTCACTAGCTTTCTCTTTTCCTCTCTCCTCTGCATACCATGATAATAAT
>QMTB01000092.1 GCA_003649845.1 Thermoplasmata archaeon
ATAAATATGAGTTAATATTTATAGCATTGAATTTCGATTATTTCATATATCCCAATGTAAATCTGAATCTAATTATGAAAAAACATAACATTTTTAGATCAAATACTATAACTCTTCATCTCTATTCATACCAATTGCTATCAGATAACCTTTTGCTCTCTCACTATATCTATATTCATTTACCTTCTCCCAGAATTTCTTAGAATGATCAGGATGGATAAGATGTGTAAGTTCATGTAATATAACATAATCTTGCACCCAACTCGGCATTTTAGCTACTCTATCTGATATTCTAATCATCTTTGCTTCAGGTGTACAACTACCAAACCTTTTATTCTGATTACTCACATATTTTATAGTAAAATCTAGAGAGCCGTTGAAGAATTTTTTATTTATCTTCTCAGCTCGTTCTACAAGATGTTTTTCACTTCCAATAAGTTCTCTCTTCTTTAGAAAACGATTCTTCATATATTTAATCCATTTCTCTTCTTCTCTCTTTGTTAAATTCTCTGGTAAATATATCTTTAAAACATCATCTACTAGTTTAGCTTGAATTGTCTTCCTTCTACGACTACTTCTAATTATCTCAACGTCTAGATCTTTGGATTCCATAAAAAACCTATTAGATAATCTTTTTATAACCCTCTGCATCTAGCAATGAATCAAGCTCGTTTTTATCTTTAACTTCTATCTCAACAAGCCAACCGTCATCATAAGGGCTTTTATTGATAACCTCTGGTGTATCTTCAAGTTCCTTATTTACTTTAACAATCTTGCCGCTCACTGGTGCATAGATTTCTGATACTGATTTTACAGATTCTACTGTGCAAAGTTCATCACCTTTCTTAACTTCTTTACCTTCCTCTGGTAATTCTACGTAGACTATATCTGTAAGCTCTGATTGTGCATGATCAGTGATTCCAACAACAGCTATATTCTCTCTAATTTTAACCCATTCATGGGTTTCTGTATATTTTAGATCATCTCTAACCTCTGCCATTTATATCATCCATCCATCTGGTATCTCAAATAGGGTTTTAACTCTTATGGGTTTTCAACCAATCTTGTTTTACAAAAGGAGGTTTCACAACCTTTGCCTTAACAGGTTTACCTCTAATTATTATATCAACTTCTAAACCTTCCTTCTGAAAACCTGGGTTTAGATAAGCCATGGCGATACCTTTGTTTAAACAAGGTGACATAGTTCCACTAGATACAACACCTATCTTCTCTCCATTCTTCTCTACCTCACATCCATGTCTAGGTATACCTTTATCTATACATTCAAGACAGGTTAACCTGGGATAATCTCCTTCCTCCTTCTGTTTAATAAGAGCTTCTTTACCTATAAAATCATGATCCCAGTTTATAGCCCAAGATAACATGGCTTCTAAAGGTGTATGACCCCCTTCAAACTCATTCCCTGCTAGTAGAAAACATTTCTCTAATCTAAGTGTATCCCTAGCTCCTAAACCAATGGGTTTAATATTATATTCTTTACCTGCCTCTAGTATATCCATGAATATATGTTTAGCTACATCTGTAGGTGTAACCTGTAACTCGAAACCTAACTCACCAGTATAACCAGTATGAGATAATATACATTTCTCTCCTGAAACATTAGCATATCTACATGCGAAGAAACCAACTGTATTTAGATCTACATCTGTTAGTTTCTGTAAGGTATCTCTAGATTTAGGCCCTTGAATAGCTAGTATAACAAAATCCTTGGATACATTAGTAGCTTCTGCATCTATATTATACTCCTCTGCTTTCTCATTCAACCAAGATGTAACTGTTTCATCCATTCCAGCATTAGGTATAACCATATATCTATCTTTATCAATATGGAGAAAGATCACATCATCAATAATAGTGCCATCTTCTCTTAGAATAGCAGTATACTGACTACGCTCTTCTTTAATCCTAGATGCATCTTCTATGGTAGTTAATGATAACAGTTTCTCAGCTTCTCTACCGGTAACCCATACGTTACTCATATGGGATACATCGAATAAACCAACGGTTTCCCTAACTGTCAGATGCTCTTCTTTTATAGATGTAAATTGTAGTGGCATCTCGAAACCTGCAAACTCTGTAAACTTTGCACCAAGTTTTTTATGTAATGGATATAGTGGTGATCTTTTCAACATTATAAATCCCCAGAGGGGTATAACAAGTAGATGTAGTTTAACATTTCGAAACTTCAATAGGCGACAATAATTTAACTATCAACTTTCTTACCAATAGTCAATTATGCAAGCTACAGAGATAGAGGGAGTATTCAAGAGAAATGGTAGATTGTATACTATAAACCTCTGTAAAGGTATGAGGGTTTATGGTGAATCATTAAAAACAGTAGATGGAGTAGAATATAGATCTTGGAATCCCTATAGGAGTAAACTAGCTGCAGCTATACTTAAAGGAATTAAAATAGATACTCTCAATAAGAATTCAAAGGTATTATATCTTGGAGCAGCAACTGGTACAACAGTTAGTCATCTCTCAGATATAGTTTCAGAGATCTATGCTGTTGAATATTCTGCTTTTGCAATGAAGAAACTCCTTGAATTAGCTAAGAAAAGATCAAATATAATACCTATACTTGCAGATGCAAATCATCCTCATCGTTATCTCTCTATAGTTCCAAAGGTAGATTTTCTCTACCAAGATATCTCTCAGAGGAATCAAGTAGATATCTTTATAGAGAATGTCGACATGTATCTTAAATCAGATGGCAGAGGATTATTGATGGTTAAAACAAGAAGTATAGATGTTGCTCTACCTCCTGAGAAGATAGTAGTTGAGATAGAGGAAGAGATTAGAAAACATGGTTTCAATGTTTTACAGAAGAAATATCTTAAACCATATGAAAAAGATCATGCAGCTCTACTAGTAGAGGGGAATGGAAACATATGAGGAAATACATTGAGGAATCTATCAAAATAGTTCTACCAGGAGTTATAGGTTTAATAGGTATATTATTAGGTGGATATCTAGCGGTTGATAAACCTTTTAGATATTGGTCTCTACTTGCAGCATACTTCTTTCCACCTTTAGGTAAAGAAAGTGTTATACCATTGGGTATTGCAGCTGGTATTCACCCACTTGTAATGGCTTTATCTGTAGCTTTTATAGATATAGTTGTAGCATTATTTTTAATGTGGAACTATGATTTCGCAAAAAAGATACCATTTATAGGGCCATTTATAGAAAAAGTAGAGAATATAGGTAGAAGTTCTTCAAATAAATATAGTTGGATTAAACCACTTAGATTTATAGGTATAGTATTATTTGTCATGGTACCTTTTCAAGGCTCAGGAGGTGTAGTAGGTTCTATACTTGGTAGACTTATTGGTATGTCTCCATTAAACACCTTCCTTGCAATTACTACAGGAAGTATAACAGGTTGTATATTGATAGCATACTTTGCAGAGACGATTAAAATAGTATTTCTACAAAATTTTATACTAGGACTTATACTTGTAATTCTAATATTGATTATAGGAATCATGGTAGTAGTATATATGAGAAATAGAAACAAGGTTAATAAAACAAGGTTTAGACGGTGATATTTACCTCTTTGAGCATGCTGTTAATTATATATGATGGCGCCTGTTGAAGTAATTCTTTATAAACTGATGTAGGTATAATATCTGATCTACTAAGTTCTTCTGCTCTCTTTAGATGTCTCTTAATCTCCTCTATATATAGATTTTTTATCTCCTCAGAGTGTTTAGCTAGTTTCCTCCTTATAGCTTGTATTCTTAGAGAGGAGTTATCTACTGCTCTATTCTCTAGTCTAGTAAGTAAAGGTATTATAACGCTATCTATCATCTCTCCATTTTCTAGATCAACTAGGTCATCAGCAAGTTGATATGCAAGTCCAATCTCTCGTCCATATTCTCCTAATATATTTAATATCTCTCCTCTAGCATCTGCTTCCATAGCCCCTGCTTTACATGCTGCGCAGAAGAGAGAAGCAGTTTTCATATTAATTATCCTATAATATTCTTTAAACATCTTTGATTTAGATGATAAACCTGTTCCATTATCTTGAGAAGCAGTTGAAGCATTATATTCTACTTCTTTTATCTCCCCAGTTAAAACCTCATCCCATGTATCAACATAGAGTTTCGCTATTCTATTTCCATGGCTTAATGCGATATTGAAACCAATGGATAACATTTTATGTCCTATCAATAAAGCTTTAGGTATACCTTCTACTATATGAAAAGCTGGTCTACCACGTCTAACCTTATCTCCATCAATAATATCATCATGTACAAGAGAAGCCGTGTGAGCAAGTTCAATAGCGATACCACCTTCTATAGATTTATCATGCATCTCAGAGGTTTCATTACCTCTTGTACATGTTTTAAAAGATAGATGTGAAATAACTGGTCTAAGACGTTTACCAGCTTCAAGTATCTTCAGTATATCTTTATCTTTAATCGTTTCATGGATCTTCTTCTCCAGATATCCTCTGGTTTCCTCGAAAAAACGTTCGATTGTTATTGAAGGATTATCTGTCATCGTTACTCCTCTTATTTTTTTGATATAGTAAAGTTGATATTATTACCAAGATGCTAATCAACTAATATGCTTATAAGTTTTCCCTGAAAAACATATGCCTGGCTCATGTTCTCATAAAAAGTATATAGTAAAATATCTATATATAGTTTTATTAATATAATATTTATCTCTTGAAGTTTTTTGCGATTATATATGTCTCGCTGCTACTTCTTCTAGAAGCAGGAGGTGTAAAAGGTTTTACTTGATTAAACCATCTTTTAACCTCTTTTATGAAATTTTCATATTCTGAACCCATAAATATTTTACATACAAAATTTCCTCCATCTCTAAGAAGTTCTCTTGCAACTTCTAAGGCTTTCTCACATAGATATACGCTTCTAGCATGATCTATACTATATATACCAGATATATCTGGTGACATATCTGATAGAACTACATCAGCTGTTTTATCTCCTATAGCATTTTTTATACGGTTAATGGTTTCTGGATTAGTAATATCACCTTGTATAAAAATTACATTAGATATAGGTTGTATCATATCTAGATCTACACCTATAACTAAACCATTAGGTCCAACTAATTCTAAAGCCACTTGACTCCATCCACCAGGTGCAGCACCTAGGTCAACGATGGTATCATTTCGATGAATTATATTAAATCTTTGTTGAATCTGTTTTAATTTGAAAGAAGAACGTGCTCTATAACCTTCCTTCTTGGCTTTCCTATAGAAGTAATCTTCCTTTCTCTCTCTATACCATCTCGTCATAGAATGATATCTATATCTAGACGTTCTGCAAGTTCTTTGTATCTATTTCTAATAGTAACCTCTGTTACACCAGCTACATCAGCTACTTCTCTCTGTGTACGTCTTTCTCCACATAGGATAGATGCTATATATATGGAGGCAGCAGCTACACCAGTTGGTCCTCTTCCTGATGTAAGTTCTTTATCAGCAGCTTCTTTTAATATTTCAATTGCTTTAGCTTGTACATCTCCACTGAGTTTAAGTTCACTGCAGAATCTAGAGATATAATCTTGTGGAGAAGTAGGCATAAGTTTAAGGCCGAGTTCTCTAGCTATAAATCTGTATGTTCTACCTATTTCTTTTCTTGAAACCCTAGAGGCATTTGCGATTTCATCTAATGTTCTAGGTACATTACATTGTCTACATGCAGCATAGAGTGCTGCAGCTGATACACCTTCAATGCTTCTACCTCTAATTAGATTTTTTAATACAGCCTTACGATATATCATTGCTGCTGTTTCTCTCACATTTCTAGGTAAACCCATTCCAGATGCCATTCTATCAAGTTCAGATAAAGCAAAGGCTAGATTACGTTCTGTAGCATCACTTATCCTTATTCTCCTCTGCCATTTCCGGAGTCTATAGAGTTGTGCTCTATTCCTAGTTGGAATAGATTTACCATAGGAATCTCTATTCTTCCAACCAATCATTGTACTGAGACCTTTATCATGAATTGTATATGTCATTGGTGCTCCAACACGTGCTCTCTTCTCCCTTTGGTCACTATCAAATGCACGCCATTCTGGGCCATGATCAATGAAATCTTCATCTATAACTAGCCCACAATCCTCGCAAACTAATTCTCCTCTAGAATAATCTCTTGTGAGATGGGTACTACCACATTCTGGGCATCGGGTGATTTCTTCAATATCTTGCTTGTTTTTCTTTTTATTCGTTTTCACCTGAATCATCCAAAAACTCCCCAATAAACTTTTTATAAGTTGCGATACACTTTTAAATGACATGATAGAAGGTATATATAAATGTTTCGCACGATATATCTTGTCGTTTGATACTTATATTTAATTTTATTTTATAAAATATTTGAAGTTTGATTAAATGATTTTTGGAGTATATTTTTTAGGAGTTTTATTATTTTATTGTATATAAG
>QMTB01000093.1 GCA_003649845.1 Thermoplasmata archaeon
GATATAGACAGAGATGTTTTATATATTAATAGAAATAAATATTATTATTAGAGGAGCGGAAATAAAATATTGATTAATGGAAAATATTATAAATATGTATGAATATAAATTATTGTATCTGAATGGAGTGTAGAATATGCATGCAGTTGTAATAATTCTCCTCGGTTTCACCGCCGGTATCTTCACCATGAGCATCATAAGTCTATATAAATGGGTGCTTGGAATACTAAACGGTGAATGAAGAGAGATAAAACCATATTAAGCTAAAGATAGAGTTAAGATTTTTTAACTAGAATAGAAAAAATTTAACCGATATAGTTTTATAATCACATAGAATACCAGACTTCCAATAGAGGGTTTTATATATGACTATATCTCCACAGCAAGTACATGACATACTTAGCAGGTATATGCTTGTAGATGGATTTGATCTAGTACTTGATCTACATAAAAGCAAAGGCTGCAGGGTATATGATGCACGTAGAGGTAAATTATTTTTAGATGGTTTCAGTTTCTTTGCATCCTCTCCACTTGGATGTAATCATCCAAAGTTATACAATCAAGAATTTATCAGAAAACTAGGGGAGGTAGCTGTTAATAAACCTACTAATTCTGATCTATATACCATAGAAATGGCAGAGTTTGTAGATACCTTCGCTAGGATAGCTATGCCTCCAGAGTTTAAACATCTATTTTTTATAAGCGGTGGCGCCCTTGCTGTTGAAAACGCCCTTAAAACCTCTTTTGATTGGAAGGTTAGAAAAAATTTAGATAGATATGGAAAAGAGAAAGGCTATCAGGTTATACATTTCCAAGAGGCATTCCATGGTAGAACAGGTTATACATTATCTATGACTAATACATTTGATAAAAATAAAACAAAGTTTTTCCCTAAATTTAGATGGCCTAGGATTATAAATCCAAAGATAACATTTCCATTAGAGAAACATTTAGATGAGGTTATAGAGAGGGAGAAGAAGGCGATTGAGGATATAGAGAAAGCTGTTGAGGATAACCCTGATGATATAGCAGCTCTTATCATTGAACCTATACAAGGCGAAGGCGGTGATAACCATTTTAGAGGAGAATTCTTCAAAGAATTACGTAAAATCTGTGATAAACATGAGATGATGTTCATCGTTGATGAAGTACAAACAGGAGTAGGTTTAACTGGTAGAATGTGGGCATATCAACATTTCGATGTTACTCCAGATATAATTGCTTTTGGTAAGAAAACTCAGGTTTGCGGTATAATGGTTGGTAGTAGAGTAGATGAGGTTGAAGATAATGTATTTAAAGTATCTAGTAGACTCAATTCTACATGGGGTGGCAATCTAGTAGATATGGTTAGAAGTCAAAAATATCTAGAAGTTATAAAAGAGGAGAATCTCATTGAGAATGCTGCTAAACAAGGGAAACATTTAATCAAAGGATTAGAAGAGATACAAGGGAGATACCCTGATAAAATGTCTAATGCTAGAGGACGAGGATTAATGTGCGCCTTTGATCTACCAACTCCAGAAGAGAGAGATAGATTTAAAAATACTTTATATAAGAATGGTTTGATAGTTCTTGGATGTGGTGCAAAAACCATACGATTCCGCCCGCCTCTAAATATAACAGAAGAAGAAATCGATGAAATGTTAGATATAGTAGAATCCACTATGAAGGGATTCTGAATTACAATCTACTGGATATATATTCAACTATGTTATCGATCGGAATCCTCTCTTGTTTTGTAGTATCTCTATCTCTAATAGTAACGCTGTTATCATTTAGAGTATCATAGTCTATGGTTATACAGAATGGTGTACCTATTTCATCCATTCTGGCATACCTTCGACCAATAGAGCCGCTGTTATCATAATAGGTTTGTATCCCGTTATCTCTAAGTGTTTTATCGATTTTTTTAGCTATTGAAACAAGTTTTTCATCGTTTACCAATGGGAATACACCTGTTTTTATTGGAGCAATAATTGGTTTCAACTTAAGTATTCTATATATCTCATTATTCTTCTCAGTTTCATAGAAGCTATGTTCCAATATACAATAGAAGATTCTATCTATACCATAGGATGGTTCAATGACATGTGGTATAAACTTTTCCTGGGTGATAGTCTCTTCCTTCTCTATAATCTCATAGCAATCTCTTGGTATATGTATTTCTTCTCCATCTAGATTGACGTTTATTTCATCGTCCTCTGGTTTTAATTCTTCTAATATAGTTTTGATTCTACCTGCTTTCTCTTTAAATAGTGGACCTAGTTTCTTCATATTTGGTATAATCCTTTTTATTCTAACCTTCTTAGGGGTTTCATATCTTCTAGATGCTATAAGTTCTACTCCACTTGCATTTGTATGTGCTTCTAAATCATAAGCAGATCGATCAGCTATTCCAACGCATTCTATCCATCCGAATCTCTCACTATATAACTCTGCATCCCAGCATTCCTGAGCATAGTGGGCTAACTCATCAGATGCATGTTTACGAAACCTTAGTTTTTCTCTATCTACTCCAGCATCTAGTAGAAAACTTTGAGTGAGATATAAATAGTATGCTAATGCCTCACTATGTATAATCTTATTATTAACTGCTTCTTCTAAGGTTAAAACTTGTTCTTCTATATTATCATTTAATCTTATAGTTTCATGTTTTATCTCATTAAATCCTATATGGGTTTTATTATTTGGATCAAAGAAGATCTCTGCTTCTGCCATGGAGAATTCTCTCATTCTTAGAGGCCCTTGTCTAGGTGAAACCTCATTTCTATATCCTCTACCTAGTTGAACTACTCCAAAAGGTAGATGTTCCCTTGCATATCTATATAGCAGATGAAACGAGGTAAATATACCTTGAGCGGTTTCTGGTCTAAGGAAGGCATCTCTAGTGTTACCCACACCTATTTTAGTAGGAAACATCAGGTTTACAGGATGTATATTCTCTAATGGTATCTTACATTTAGGGCAAACAGGTTTCTCTAGATCCTCTATTTTATAAGAATTATGACATTTAGGGCATTCACCTGTTAGATCTGTGAATTCATCTACATGACCAGAGGCTTTTAAAACCTCATAAAGTGTTATAGTTGGAGTGCTAATCTCTAAAAAATTTTCATTTAAAATATAGTATTTACGCCATAGATTCTCTAAGTTGTTTTTCATCTGAGATCCAAGTGGACCATAATCGTAGAATCCTGCTACCCCACCATAGATTTCAAAAGATGGATAGAGGAATCCTCTTCTTTTAGCTAGAGTCATTAGTTTATCGTAGATATCCATTGATTCAACATCCTGTTATACATCGCATTAAATCTATATCGGTAATCATTCCAATTAGACGATCATTTACATCAACAACTGGTATATGACTGATATTATATTTTATCATAGTTTTTGCTATCTCCACTACTGGTGTACGTCTTGTAGCTGTTTTCACATCGGTTACCATAACCTCTCTAACAGGTATTTTAGGTAGATCAACCTTAGCAGTAGCATAATATCTCCTCAAGGTATCTCTGATACCTTCCCAAGTCCATTGATCTTCATCAGCACCTAAACCTACATCTGATTCCAATATCTGTTCTTTTATCTCACTGTGTTTAAAGAGATCCCCATCGGTAACTATACCAACTATCTTTAAAGAATCATCTAATACTGGTAAAGCATTTTCATTTGTAATACTTATTATCTCCATAATTATAGGTATAGGTGTTTCTATATAAACTGGTATAACTAGGTTTGTAAAGTAGTTTTCTGCTATATCATCTATCTTAGTACCTATCAAAATTTTAAGTAAATCTGATGGACTAATTATTCCAACTAACTCTTCATCATCATTAAGTACAGGTAAACCATGGATCCTATGTTGATATAGAATCTCTGCAGCTTTCTTTACATCATCATATTCTTTTACAGAATAAAATTTTTCATTCATAACCATAGCTAGTTGGTCTTCATCTGCTTTCTTGAAGATATCAGTACGTGTCACTACTCCAACAACTTTTTTAGTACCCTTCTTCAAAACTGGCATACCTGATACATTATTCTTAGCTAATATCTCAAGAGCTTCTTCTACTGTACCTGGTACGTATCCAACTATTAAATCCTTAGACATAACATCTTTTACAAGCATATGATCCCTCTTTCAACTATGAATTTTATATCAAACTCCTCTGGGTCCATCACCACTAATGATGCAGGTAGAGTGGAACCAGAAATATAATCATTTAGATTTAAAACTTTCCTTGGAATGTATGTAACCATTTGAAAAACTTCTTCTAAACTCCATAACCCTGTTTTATATATAATCTCTAGTTCCTCTAGTAGATTAAAACTATTTAACATACCATTATCTGTACCAACCATAAGAGTAATACCGGTGTGATGAAAATATTCTAGATTTGGAATCAAATTAAAAAACATATTAGATCTAGGACATACAACTATAGGTACACCTTTTTCTTTTACCTTCATTAAATCTTCTATAGTTGCATATACCATATGTATAAATATATCTGGTTTTAAAGATAGTATTCTATCTATATCCTCTCTCTCAGCTTCTGATGCATGTATTGCAAATATCTTACCTCTTCTATGAGTGTGGGAAGCGATTTTAGAGAGTTCATCATAATTCCAATCTCTTAAACTACTAACACCTATACCATCACTATTATCTAATATCTCTTCAACCTCTTTTTTATCATAAACTAAATCATCTGGTCTACCTAATATAATCGATTTTATATTCCTATTGTTAGATAAAACTTGTTTGAGTAATGTTATACCTTGTATACTATTTTCTCGGAAGTCACAAAAATGAGATACACCGTTTTCTTTCATCTCCTTTAAACCATATTCTATACCTCTTTGAATCTCCTCATTGGAAGCTTCTTTGAGTAGACGATATTTTAATCCCTTAGGTGGTGCAACAAGTTCTTCTAGATTTCTAGGCAATGGGGCTTTTCTTAATCTTATAAACGTATCCCCTATATGGGTATGCATGTTTATCATACTAGGTATAATAATACCTTTATAGCTAGCTTTTCTAGGTGGTCTACCAAAGCCTTCATCTATTGATCTTATAAATCTACTATTGGATTCCTTTAAGTTAAACCCTAGATATCCTTTTTTGAAACCTTCTCTAGTTAGTATATCTCCTTCTATATATTCCATTTATAGAAAAAGGAGAAAGAGATAGGATGTTTAAATATTCTCATTATTTCTTCTGTTTAAGAGTTGCCACCCATTCATATACTGGCTCCACTAGTTTCTTAATCCTCTCCTTCTCAGCGTTCATAGGTGATGGACTCCAGTCATCTGCTGGTTCAAAATGGAAATCTGTTATAGCTCCTATCCTTTCTTCTTTAGATTTGAAAACAATTTTTAGAGGCATATTGAATTCTACATCCCATGGATCTATACCATGCAACTCATTGGCTATAGCTACCTTACTATCACCTATCACTGCATATACAAGTGTTATAGGTAGTTTTTTTAGAGAGGATCTACCACTCCAACCAGCTACTGTCCAAGTGTGAACCTTAGCAGTAAGAGGCATCTCAATCCATTCTGTATATTCTAGTTTACAATCTAGATTCCAACAATGCGTTCTAGGTGGAACCCAAGTATCGCCACATTTAGGACATCTAGTTCCCATTATCTTACCATCTAGTAATCCTATAAAGAATGGTGAATTCCATCCATGCCTAATAGTATAGAGTTGATCATAATGTAGAAACTGATTCATAACCTTTCTATCACTAGATATCTCATGTCCTACAAATACTAAACCTGTTTCAGTTACTCCGGGTGGTCTATAATTTCTACGTTCTGTAAACTCTGGTTGCGGTGCAAATCTTTTTTTCTTAATAACCTTCTGCATTTATTTTCCCCTCCTAAGGATGAAATTTGATATACTAGTACCTGTACCAGCATGACTATTAACTAAGCCGCATTCTGCATCTGGTACTTCTGTTCTCCTACTGAGATGTTTCTTTGGTATAAGACCTGAGAGTTGATAGAAGCATTCTACCGCACTCATTATACCTGTTGCACCAACTGGATGACCGTATCCCATTAAACCTCCACCTGGATTAACAGGCAGATCACCATGTAAACTAGTTCTCTCATCTCTTATAAACTGAGCTATATTATCCTTATCAGCGAAACCAAGCGCCTTATATATCTGTGCTTCTGATGTAGAAAAAGCATCATGAATCTCAGCTACATCTATTTCTTTTAAAGGATCTTCTATTCCAGCCATCTTATATGCCCTCTCAGCTGAATCCCTACATGCTGCAAACTCTGTCATCTCAGGGTATCCTTGA
>QMTB01000094.1 GCA_003649845.1 Thermoplasmata archaeon
GGTTAATAGCTCGTTATGATTTATTTTAACTATAAACGGTATTCTATGTGCATATCTCCTTGAAACAGCTCCTAACACTCCTAGTGTCGATGCTACAGCGTTACACCCTCCTTCTATAGCTAGTTTTACGATATTCTCTGGATCAAAATATTCTGGATTTGGAGTGAAAGAAGCTGCAGCAGAATGTTCAACACCTTGATCCACTGGTAGTATAGATAGATAACCTGTACCTGCTAATCTACCATGGTTAAAAATAGATTTCAGGTTACGTAACACTTGAGTTGGTCTATCTGAATCCATAAATATTCGATCTACAAAATCTGGTCCAGGTAGATGTAATATATTCCTAGGTATCTTTTCACATGTATGATTAAGTAGATAATCAGCTTCTTCTCCAAGATAGTTACGGATAGTTTCGATACTGGCTCTAGAAGTTCCAATTTCTTCTAATTCCTGCATTTCTACCCATCTCTCCTACAACTTATAAGGGTTTTGTAAAACCCTATCTAAAACAAAATAAAGAGATATACTTAAAAAATGTTTCTACAAAACCATTACAGTTTACCTTCTTCATATCTCTTCTGCAGTATCTCTATCATTTCTTTTGTCATACTAGATAGATCATAAGATGGTTTCCAACCCCATTCTTTTCGAGCTACACTATCATCAATGGTTTTAGGCCAAGAATCAGCTATCTCTTGCCTGAAATCAGGTTTATACTCACAGGTGAAATCTGGTATATATTTTTTAATCTCCTCAGCTAACTCGCCTGCGGAGAAACTCATAGCAGCTACATTAAAATCACAGTGATGTTTAAGTTTCTTAAAATCTGCTTCCATTAGGTCAATAGTTGCTTTTATACAATCAGGCATATACATCATAGGTAGAACTGTATCTTCTCTAACAAAACAGGTATAATGTTTATTCTTTATAGCTTCATAGAATATCTCAACTGCATAATCTGTTGTACCACCACCAGGTAGGGTTTCACTACTTATTATGCCAGGATAGCGTATACCTCTTACATCTAAACCATATTTTCTAACATAATATTCACTTAATAACTCTCCTGTTACCTTTGTAATTCCATACATAGTAGTAGGTTTAAGAATAGTATCTTGAGGTGTATTCTCTTTAGGTGTTTCTGGTCCAAATACAGCTATGGAACTAGGTATAAAAACCCTGGTGAGTTTATATTCAACAGATAGATCAAGTATATTCAACAAACCATTTATATTTACATGCCAGCATAAATCTGGTTTTTCTTCGCCTACAGCTGATAGTATAGCAGCCATATTATAAATGGTATCAATATCATATTTTTTGATAACCTCTTCAACTGTTTCCTTCTTAGTTATATCTATATATTCAAAAGGACCAGAGTTAAGTATCTCATCGCTAGGTTTTGTTTTTCTACCTGTGGCTATAACATTATCATTCCCATATTTTTTTCTAAGAGCCATAGTAAGTTCTGATCCAATCTGCCCTGCAGAACCTATAACTAGTATCTTCTTCATTTTTTTCTTAGCCATAATTAATTCCCCAGAGATAGGTTTATTATACCCGCTATAAGAAGAGACTATACATACTTTACTATACAGAAACGATGGTTTTTTATTTACAATTCTTTTAATGCCATTTAGATGAAGATAAGAGAGTATCTTAAGTTAGCTAGATCTTTCAATGCAGTATTAACAGGTATATCCCCTGTTATGGGCGCTATTGCGATGCAGCAATTCAATATAATTTATCTATTTCTATTGTTCCTAGTTGGATTCCTAGGGCATACATATGGTTTTGTATTAAATGATATACTTGATTATAGGATAGATAAAGACTCTGAGGAGATTAGTGATAGACCACTTGTAAGTGGTACTATCTCTATAAGACAAGCATGGATTTTTGCTATATCCTCTATGGTTATAGCTTTTATCATCGCTATAGGATTATGTAGCATAACCATGAATTATCTACCTTTAGTTATACTATTTTTCTCAGCCTTTTTTATAACAATATATGATCTTATAAGTAAGAAACTACCTTTCATGGATATATTTGTTGCAATAGCTATATTTCTCCTTATTCTCTTCGGAGCTTTCTTTGGTAACCCTATTGCAAGGAATTTCTCAGATATCAGTTTATTAGCTTGGGTGGTTTGTATACTTGGAGCTATACAGGTTATGTTTATGCAGGTTGTCGCAGGTGGTTTAAAGGATGTTGAAAATGATTATAGAAAAGGCGCTAGAACAGGTGCTATAGCATTAGGTGTTAGAATAGATAAGGGTAGACTAATTATATCAAATGCTTTTAGAATAGTTGCATATGGTATACAAATTATAGATATGACAGTTGTATTCCTACCGTTTTTTATCATATGGAACGATAGATTTGGTTTATTCCATTATATACAGTGGATTTTACTAGTCTTCATTGGTTTTCTAATGTTTTACTTCTCCAGTAAACTCTTGTTTATGAAGAAATTTGAGAGAGACTATGCTAGGAAATTCATTGGATTACACTATATAACTAATTTCGCTATAGTTCCAATTATGCTTATGAGACTTAACCCTTGGGCTGGTTTACTAGTTTTCTTCCCAGCATTAGGTTTTATACTTTCAAATCTTATTCTCCATGGAACTCTTCTTCAACCTAAAACCATGTAACTATAATGTATCAGGTTGAACAGCTTTACCATATAATATTTTATTAAAAATAGCGAACCATAGGAATGGAAATATTATTAGAAATAAACCTATTGGATAACCTATCTCTCTTATTAGCATAACTGGTACAACAGAATATCTAAGAAAAGCTTGCATACTTATAAGTTTTCTAAGAATTTGTCTATCAAATATTTTTAGATTAAGCATCTTCAAAGTAGCACTATATATACCTATAAACATCAGTATCATAACTATAGGTTGCCATAACTCGTATTTAAAATCTTTAAAGATAAAAAATGGTAGAAATAAGAGGAAAGCAGATAGAGTTCTAAGTGTTAAAGCAAAGATCTTAAAAGATATAGGTATCGTTAGTTTTTTATCAACTCTCACACCCATATATAGAGCAAAGGTTCTACCACCAACCTTGTAATCATGGTCAGCATCTTTAACACCACCAATTACGGCATTTAAATATAATACTTGGATAAATGTGACTATCACTACTATCCAAGTTAAACCGGTTGGTTCATCTGTAACAATATAGGCTCCAAATAAACAATATAATGCTGTAGCAGATGCAACAAAAACATCTGAACCTACAATCTTCTTGCCATATAAGTTATAAACTGTACTTAGAAGAGCAGCTAATGTTAATATCACTATAGCTATAATACTAGTTTGAAATACACCTAATAGCATGAATATGAAAACCACCATATAGTGTAGTATTGCAGCTGATATAGATAGATACAATGCATATATTGGCTTAATAGTTCCTTTAACAAGTGGTCTAGCGGAGAGCTCCGGGGTCATCTTATCTACTTTAACATCTGCATAGTCGTTTAATACGAAACCAAATATCGCTGCTAGCATACCTATGAAGAATAATATAACTATCTCCTCGATATTCCAAGAATTTGTTGTTAAAGCACCAAATACAGCTGGTATAGAATAAGCACCCCAACCAGGGAGACGAACAAGTTTTATATATTCAATAAGTTTATCTCTCACGATGGAATTGTATTCCTATTATCATATTTCTATTTTTCACTATAACAAAGTACATTCTAAGATGAGTGCAGATTATCCCCAAGATTTCATATCCTCGTAAATATAAGTATATTAGATTATTTCCTTTGAATTATTTACTCCATAACAGTCTTATGGATTCAACTGAAAAGAGTTTCAAGAAAATAATTGTAGATATTTTATTGAAGTAGTTGTCTAAAGAAACTTCCATGCCCTAGTTTCATCAATTGCATAGTTTCCAATTTCATTATATGCAACTACTTTTATTGTATGTTTAAAGAAAACTTTTTCATCCCATTTCCATGAATAGGGTTTCTCTTCATCGCTATATCTAAGTTCATCATCTATATAGAATTCTACTCTCTCTATTCCATATATATTATCAGAAACATTAACAGTGACATCAATTGGACCAATTATAATTGGAGTAGAAAAATCCATTATTTTTTTATTATTAAAATAGATAGCATCTCCAGGTTTTATAATATCGATACTTGGTATACTAGAAGATACTCCCTCTAATATCATAGAAGGGTCACCATAGAGGTTAAAGATGAACATATTACAGTATTCTGCATAATGATTCAAACTATAGTTGAGATTACATTTATATTTAGAATCATATAATGCTTCACCTATTTTCTCCTTTCCCTTTATCATATATCGATTAAATTCTAAGCATATAGATTCAGCACCACCTGGTATAGAAGGCCAGTTTGATGAACCATATGGTGTTCTAGTTGAACTTATAATCCCAACAGAAGCACCAAAAAATGGTTTTGTTAGTAGATCAACACCTAATCTACCCGCTGGATAAGGCTCTGGACTTCCAACTTTACAGGAAATTGCGAAGACAATAGATGGATAGTCATCATCCAAACTAGAAGAAGTACTAATAAAGTTATACCAGGCTATCTCACTTGTCTCTGGTATGTTATTCCCATCATCTCTAAACCAAACTTTTCTTGCAACTCTATTTGTCCAGCCATGAGCCGCCCAGTTAACTACACTATAACAGTTATTCCTCCAATCAGAGGTAAAATTTTCCTCATTCAATGGTTTCCATTTATAAACCGAGGTTTCTAATCCCTCCTGTTCGCTATAATGGCTTATTATCCAGTTATCCATAATCTCGGTTTCAATAAGATGCATACAAGTTGCTCCATCAGTAGCTGGATGCCCTTGTATTTCATCTGTGAAATAGAAGAATGCTCCAGCATTTAAAGCATGATGTTTCCATTCACCAGTATCTTTTTCAAAAGCAACTATTTTATTGAGTGTATATATTATTCTATCTGGATCACTAGTTGGAATTCTTCCAACATATACATCTGCTAGGAAATCAGGTGCATCCTCACCATATTCTCCATATATTCCATCATCATCTAAATCCCAGGAATCCGTATCTGGAAATGACAGATCAGCATAATAGTAATCAGTTGGTATTTCACCAGCTTCTGGATCTGGAATACAATATCTCATTGGAATTGTTTTATAGTCACCCACTAGAAGTACATACTTGATACCCCATGGAAGGTAATAATTTCTAAGGAAGTTACGGATTCGCTCCGCTAGATCAACACCTTGTTGACTAGTGACTAATTCATCTGAAATAAAAACTATTTTAACATTATAACCAAGTGATTTCTTCCAACCTAGGAAATTAGAAGAATTTATAGCATCAAAGAGATCACTAGTTGTGATAATAACATAATCATATGATTCTCTATCTTTATTTAAACTAGAGATATACAAATCTTTTATCTGCTGATAATTAATAAATAATTTTGAAGCTCCCTCATCAGCAAGATTATCTATCTTAGATTCTTCAATTTTAGGTTGAAGATACCTCTGTATAGAATAGTTAATGGTAATCCTAGCGCCATTATAATGAATGAGCAACCCCAATCTTGGATAATAAATGAAGGGAGAAAGAGAAACTGAAGCATATAGGTATCTCCGAAGTGTACCTATACCAAGGAATCTACCCATTACGCTAGGATAAGATTGATTTGATAGATAAGTCTCTTCTTTATTCTCTCTCCACTCTTTTTGAAGAGACTCATATTTTTGTAAATCAAGATCACCTAGAGGGATAATAGGGGGAGTGGATATAATATTGTATACTCCTGGTAGCTGAGTGGCATTTAAACCCTCAATAGTGATAGATTCTACTTTAGCATCAGGTGGAAGAGCAATCAAAACTTTCTTCGAAGGAAGAAGGGGTTTACCAGGAATTATTAGATAGTTAAAACCTTTCATCTCGATCTTTTGCCCATCACTGCTATTAACAATTCGATAATCCTCTGGAAATGGTATTGAAATAACAAGTTTTTTATTTAAATCTCCAGAAACTTTGCCTGCTAGGTTGTTTATCTCTATTCCACTAAAGATTAAAACAACGATTAACAGTAGAGATATATTTTTCTTCATATCTTTTATCTCTCCCAATATTTAATATATATTCA
>QMTB01000095.1 GCA_003649845.1 Thermoplasmata archaeon
ATCGATAACCCCAAGAAGATCCTCTATATGCTTTCAAAGAAAGGCTGGATTCTACCTCTTAAGAGAGGATTATATGCTATAGTTCCAATGGAGATAGGACCAAAAGGAGCAGATTCTTTTATAATACATGACTTCATAGTAGCTTCATACCTAGCTAAACCATACTATATTGGTTATTGGTCTGCATTAAACTACCATGGTTTAACGGATGAGATTCCTAGAACTGTTTTCATTGCTAATCTAAAAGCAAAGAAACCCTTGAAAATTCTACACTCCGAATTCTATTTTGTGAAACTCTCTAAGAAAAAATTCTTTGGTTTCAAACCCATAGATATCGAGGGTAGGAAAATAAATATCTCAGATAGAGAAAAAACAATTGCAGACTGCTTAGATCACCCTGAGCATGCTGGTGGTATAGATGATGTTGCAAAAGCGATATTCTTCAACCACAAGGAGTTAAACCTAGAATTAATAGAAGAATATCTAACTAGAATGGGTAATCTCACCGCCCTAAAGAGATTCGGATACATCCTAGAAGTATGTAACATAGAATATAAGATTAAAACTGTTCCCTTAAAAAGCTATAGCATTTTTGATCCACTCTCACCAAGAAAAGAAGTATACAACAGTAGATGGAAACTAGTTATAAACAAGGATATAAAACCTGAGAGGTGGATGTATTGATTGATAGAAGAGAGTTACTTGAAAAGGCAAGAGAAAAGAATCTTAGCCTAGGTATGATTGAGAAGGATTATGTACTTGGATGGCTACTATTTGGTTTTTCTACTCTAGAAATGGTTTTTAAAGGTGGAACAGCTCTATCTAAAATATTCTTCCCAGAAACTTGGAGATTATCTGAGGACTTAGATTTCTCATATGACAATGGAAAATTAGAAGATATAGATGTTGAGGAAGCTATTAAGATAGTTGAAAGGGAGAGTGGATTAAAGTTTAGATTGAAGAGTAGATATCAGAATATAGGGTATCTCCAATTAAAGATTCAATATCAAGCAATACTAGGTAAAAACTGGGTTAAGATAGATATAACTAGAGAAAAGGTGTTAGACAATCCTCTAGTAGAGATGGTTAAAAAATCCTATTCCGATTACCCAGAGTTTTCAGTTAAAGTCATGTCCATAGAAGAGATATTCGCTGAGAAACTCAGGGCATTAATAGAGAGGAATAAAAGTAGAGACTATTATGATATATGGAGAATGCTAGAGTTAAAAGTAGACAATGAAAAACTAAGAAAACTATTTCTAATGAAGTGCAGAGTGAAACAAATAGAGTTTAAAAACCTAGATCAACTATTACCAAGGAATATAGAGGAAACATTACAACCCTATTGGGAGAGAGAACTCTCAAGACTTGTGTCTCCTATTCCAGATCTCAAAACAGTGATTTATGAATTAAAGAAGGGTTTAGAGTTTCTACAACAAGAATAAGAAACATTGAGGTTTTAACTCACCAAAAACGTATAATAATAATTTTCGATGAATCTACTATTTTATTGAATCCTATATCCTAGTGTTATTCTCCATATAAACAACTAGCTATACCATCATCATGGAAACTCCTTCTAGACAACTCTGTTTTATACACCCTGTAACCCTACTAAAAAAACAAATACGCTAATCCTTACTTCAACCCTATTTAGCCTTATCCCAGGTTTTGTGGTAATATAAAACAGTTTTTCCCAAATCTTGTGGTAAAAAAATTCCCAGATCCTAGTGCTACCTTTTCCTAAATCCTAGTGGTATCGTTTCCCATATACTAGTGGTAGCGAATCCCATATACTAGTGGTAGTAAATCCCAAATCTTAGTGTTGGCATTTCCCATATCCTAGTGGTGAGAGTATCCCTTTGGGGTTATTAGATCTTTGGAGGATTCTAATAACCATGGATCTGATGAAGTTATAAAAATAACTACCCGTACTAGTTAAAAACCAATGGATAAGGTTTTATGTAGATGGCTGTGTAGCACCATAGAATTTTTGTTTATATAGTAGGTTAAGTAATTCTTTTCCATGTGGCTTAGGTATCTCCCTACCTTCTTTTTTCGCTGTTTCCAACCAGAGCTCTATAGCTGTTTTTATTTCTCTAAGTGCTTCCTCCTCCGTTTTCCCAAAAGCTGAGCAACCTGGTAACTCCGGTACCACTGCTATATATCCTTCATCCTCCTCGCTATAAAAGATTTCTATGGCATACTTATACATCTTCTCTGTCATCCTAAAAACTCTTTTTCATCAATTCCTCCGTCTTTGATAAATCACCTTTCTTAGTCTGTCTAAGGAGCCCTCTCATATATACTCTACATAGTATCCCCTCTCTTCTAATTTCCTCATTTTCCTATTAAACTCCATTTTAATATCCCGATATTTCCTTGATTGATAGTTTATCTCCTCATGGATTATATCGAAATCTATCTCTCCATGTGTCAATAATAGTATTAGATCATCTTCATCTCTCTCCCTAGGTGTTATGCTTTTAAATAGAAATATATCATTTGGATTTAGACAGTAGATTCTAAGTTTCTCTGTAGATATATCTATCTTAACAGCTCGTTTCTCTATAGATGGCGAGAGTTCAAACTTATTCATTACATTCTTAATAAATAAATCCATCCAGATTTCATCATCCTTATAGATGAAGAATGTCGCCTCCATTTGTATAACTGGTGGAAAATACTGTTCAGAGGTTTCATATCCCAGTTGCATGAGTGCATTAAAGAAAACAGCACAGTCATAGCCATCTCTAAAAAGTACATCTATATCCTTAGTTGCATTTTTAATTCCATAGTAACTCATAGCAGAGCCACCTATTAGAAAAGCATCAATCTTTCTCTCCAACACCTTATCTATACTGATGAACTCATTTTTTATATAATCCCATCCCTGTGTTTTCACACCCATTTTTTATTCTCCATATAGTTTTTCTAATTCTTCTATATCACTCATCCTTAGAGTCGCTGTTTCTCTTCCATGTTGAAATAGATTTTGTATAACCTCTGTTGTTTCAGGGTCATAATATCTACCTTTCTCGTTGAACTCCTCTTCAGATTGATGTATCTTGTATAGGTATGCAAGATATCTCAACTGTGTAGGATCATTTCTTCTAGATAGAAATGTTAGAAATGCGTGATCCCATAAAGTAAGCTCTCTATTAGTATAGAAATAGGTTCTCTCGGCAGAAATAAGTTTCAATCCATATTTCTCTAGTAGCATAGCTCCTGTTTCCTTAAAACCAAGTTTATCTATCTTCATAGGGGTTCTGATTAGAAACTCTATACCTTGTACCCAGATGAGACTAGCCTCTATATTATTGGTGTCTATGATCCTAAGAGCTCTAAACTCTTCATATGCTTCTAAAAATTGAGTTAACTCACTATTAACCTTGTTGATGCTCCATAGTGGTTTATGATTACCAGTGTGTCTCTTAATCAATGCTGATTTATATAGTCTCACTAAGTATCTCCTCGTATTGCGTTGACTAAGCCCTGTAACATCAGCTATCCAATTTATAGGTAACTCTCTATGTAGAAGAGTAAGGAGAATATCAATAGATGTTTGTGTAAGCAAGTGTTTCTTTACTAGATATGGATGTGTTTTTATTAGATTGTGCAGATATATAGAAACTGGTTGATTTATCTGTTGTATAATTATTTGCCTTCCAACTCGTCTCTTCGCTACTAATCCCTCTTCTACTAATCTATCAACAATTGTATACAAGGTTTTCTTTGATATATTAATATTCTTTTTAACCTTATCATGTAACTCTTTTATAGTAGTGGCATCATGTAGATGATAAAACACTATAAAATCAACACCACTCATAAGTGACAAAATATAAGAATAATATTTAAATATTTCTCAGTTTTTGTCATAGTGATGATTTGGGAGATTCAAAATCCTCAACATCTCACCCCCAATTGGATACTAATATCCCAAAACCTAGTCTTATCATCCACAAGGTACCAACAAGTATTCTATTCCAAAATCCTAGTATACACTTAGTTAGATATCTTACCCCAGTGGAGGTTATCGGTTAGCATGTATAAATGGAGATACAAATCCTTGGAATGGTTACATAAAATAAGAGAAGAAAATTATATGAAAACTAGAGATAAAAACTTGGCTGAGGTTATCAAGGATAGTGTTGATAGAACTAAAAGACTACTAGAGAAACATAGAAACCAGAAGAACCTTTTTCATTTTTAGCTGTAAAAACATGGTTCCCACCAGAATTTGAAGATCATACCAGCAATCTTTTACTATCAAAAACACTTCTTAATATCGAAATATCGTAATATACACTACTCCCATCACTACCATGGAAACTCCTTCTAGGCAACCCTGCTTTATACACCCTGTAACCCCTATTAAAAACGAGACATCAAACCCGTTTTCAACCTTATTAGTCTTATCCCGGATTCTGTGTTACTATAAATCTGTTTTTCCCATATCTCGTGGTAAAAAATTTCCCATATCTTAGTGGTGATAAATCCCATATCCTAGTGGTACTATTTCTCATATCTTAGTGGCAATATATTCTGTGTCCTGGTATTATCAGATAGTTCTTTATATTCTATAGGTATACCTAATAATACTCTTTTATATCTTTGAAATATAAATCATCCATCAGAAGATGCTCATTAGAGGAAATTCATCTACAGTCAAAACCCAATTATTAATAAAATAATTAAAATAAAAAATGTATATACTAAATATGGGTTTGAAAAAGAAAACAAGAGAAATCTTAGAGGATATCAGATGTCCTAGTTGTAATAGTAGAGATATAATCAAATATGGGAGATACAAAGGGGAACAATATTATTTATGTAAAACCTGTGGGAAGAGGTTTCTAGAAGGAAAAAAGTTAAAATGGAAGACTTATCCACCTAGGGTTATATATCATGCTTTATCCAACTATAACATGGGATTTACTTTAGAGGAAACCACAAAAAATATTAATAGAAGGTTTAAAACAAAGGTTTCAAAGAGTACAGTTCATAGATGGATAAAAGAATATGGAGATATATGTCCTTATCTAAAATTGAGAGGAGAGATAATAAAAAGATATACACCTCGGGATCTTATATTCTCCAAGATGTTTATAAAAGAAGGTATCACATATAATTTTAGATACCACAGAGGAAAACTAGAGTTACTAGGAAAACATTATCCTACTCTAATCTCATATCTAGAGAGATTTAAACTAGGAGCACCAAGTTTCCTTCAAAACATAGAGAATAGATGCTCAAAGCAAACCATATATATAGATGTAGAGAAAAACTACTCTACTAACAATATTATTACTTCAATGACAAACTTTGCCTTGAAATCCACTATGAGGAATAGAGAGAGACATAAGATCATAGAGGATTTCATGCTTATAAATGATACTAATACTATTGCTTGTGAGGTACCAGTATGGTTTTATGAGAAGAATATTAATACTAGTATCTCTGGGCATATAGATTTACTCCAGATAGAGTATGACTCAGCGGGTAAACCATTGATTTATATTCTTGATTTTAAACCAGAAGCAGCAAAGGAAAAAGAAAAACAAGTATCATCTCAACTCTACTTATATGCATCTGGTTTATCCTTCAGAACCAAGATACCATTGGAGAGTTTTAGATGCGGTTGGTTTGATGATAAAAACTATTATGAGTTTAAACCTAGAGATGCAGAGGTACACTACAAAGAAATCTAAAAAAACGTCGAGTAATCTAATATCCAAAGAGAACTGATCGATATAAGTGTTGACTAGGTTGATTTATTCCACCAGCACCCATGAATTTAATAATAAATCTATTTTTCTTTACGATATGTTAAAAAAATGTTTTTACATTATTTTACGATACCTGGTTGTTGGTCCGCTCCCTAATGATTCTATATATCCAAGTGACACTAGTTTCTCAACCCTCTTTAGAATCGTTGGTTTACTCACACCTAGTTTTTCTGCAATCTCAGAGCTATTCATCTCCCCACTACTGAGTAATTCCAGTATCTTTAATTCTAGTTCATCTAATAGATTCTCCATTGTTATCTCGAAAACAGCTGTTGTAAACATATCGTTACTTATAATCTCCATTTTTATCTCATCATCTCTACATATCTGCCTCATCATCTCTATGCCA
>QMTB01000096.1 GCA_003649845.1 Thermoplasmata archaeon
ATATTTTTTATCTAAAGTAAATTTTCCCGGATTATACCCAAATTATACCTAAATTAGATCTAACAAACAATGATTTTTTTAAAGCTATATAAAAAGATTTCAAATAGGAGAAGTTGCAATATAAAACTATATGACCTTACCTAGAAAATTATACACCTCGTTTAATTTGAAGTTCAAAAATAAAAATAGTTATGTTATATATTAAGAATTCAAATAGTTCAATCTCCTTTGTTTCTCTATAAAAGGTATTGAGCAGAAAATTAAATATGTAGAAACAACTTCTCATATCTCTATGAAGATTTTAGTTACAGGTGGAACAGGTTTTATTGGATCTTATATCATAGAAGAGTTGTTAGAACATGATTACCATGTGAGGATTCTAACTCGAGGTTCTACAAATAAATGGGGAGATAATATCGAGGTTAAAACAGGAGATATAACTAAATTTGATACTATTAGAGATGCTTTTGAAGATATTGATGCTGTAATTCATAATGCAGCTTATGCTATGGATTATGGTAGAAAAAGGGAAATGTATAAGGTAAATGTTTTAGGAACAGAGAATATAGCAAAACTCTGCATAGAGAATGATATAGATAGAGTTGTATATACCAGCTCCGCAGGTGTATATGGTTTCCCAGATACAAAAGAACCAATAACCGAGGATTCTCCTAAGAAACCATTGAATTATTATCAGAAATCAAAGCTTCTAGGAGAACAAATTTTCAGTAGATATAAAGAGATTAAAACATCTACTATTAGACCTCCTTTAGTTTTCGGTGCAGGTGGTATAGGAACTAAGATTCTATTAGATAGATTAGCGAATAACTCTATGATCATAATAGGAGATGGAAATAATATTATATCAGTTGTTCATCCAAGAGATGTAGCTAGATGTATACGTTTAGCTTTAGAAAAAGATAATATTGGTAGAGCTTTTAACGTAGTTAGTTTTACATCTACAATAAATGATTTTATCGGAAAACTAGCTGAGAGATTAGATGTTAAGAAACCAGAGAAACATGTATCCTTCTGGATTGCCTATATAACAGGTTTCCTATTAGAACATCTATCAAAAAATCCTTCTATAACAAGGTTTAGAGTGAAAACACTTGCTACAAATAGAGAAATTAGCTATAAGAGAGCAGAGGAGATACTAGGTTATAAACCATCTTTTGATTTAGATAAAACAGTTGAAGACATGGTTAAATGGTATGTGAATCTATAGTCTACGTAAAAAATATCCTCTAAAATTATTTTTTTCAAAAATTGTCTCTCCTGTTTATATATAGTTCACACTTTTAATGTTATATTTGTTTTTTCTTTATCCTTTTATTTAAATAATGAATTTATTTTTGGTGGAGTAGTTAACATACTGACTATAACAGTACATGATAGTGAAATAAAAAATGCTGGTAGCATCCCTGGTATCACTAACTCTGAGGATAATGAATCTGCTAATAGAAATGCACCACCAAGTTTATCCCAAACTATCACAGAAGCTGTACCACTTAACATACCAGCGATTGCTCCCCATTTTGTTATACGTTTCCACCATAAAGAGAGTATAATGAGTGGTCCAAAAGATGCTGCTAGTCCACCCCAGGCGAATGCAACTAGGAAATAGATTACTCCACCTTGTAAAGCTAGTAGTAAAGCTATAGTTGAGAGTAAAAACACAGAAATCCTACTATATTTTACTAGTTTTTCTTGTTCTGCAGTTGGGTTTATTAGTTTATGATAAACATCTTCAACCATTGAGGATGTAGCAACTAGTAACTGTGAGTCAGCAGTTGACATAATCGCAGCAGTTATTGCAGCTATTACTATCCCTGCAGCCCATTCAGGTAAAATAGTTGTAGCTAACAGTGGCATCACCTTCTCAGGGTCAGGTAGTTGTTCAAACAGTGCTAAACCTATAATACCAATTAAAACTGCACTCCATAGACTTATAATTACCCATGCCATACCAATAGCTGTGCTACTCCAAAGTTTCTTCTCATCTTTTATAGCCATATATCTAGTAAGTATATGAGGTTGACCAGGGTATCCAAAGAACCAAGCCATACTGGCTAAGGCAAATAATATGAAGAATAAACCAGTGTATCCAAAACTTGGAGAGAGTGTATTAATGTTTATTTCTCCTATCTTCATTAAAATAACGTTGAATCCACCTAGTTTAATGATACCAGCTACTGGTAGTAAAACCAGTATACCTATTATCAGCATACCTTGGAATACATCTGTCCAAGCAACTGCGAAAAAACCACCCATTAAAGTATAGAATGTTATAATAGCAAAACCAATGAGTAACGCAGTATGATAATCCCAGTTGAATATTTCACTTAGTATCTTCCCACTCGCCACTAGTTGAACTGATACATAGGCTACCATAAAAATCGTTATAATACTTGTTGCAACTCCTCTAATTAAATGACTATCATCTTGGAATCTATCCTCCAAGTAATCAGGTATCGTTAAGGAATGTAGTTTTTCTGTAAATCTACGTAGCTGTTTCGCTATAACACTCCAGTTAAACAATGTTCCAAGTGAACATGCTATTGCAGTCCAAATCGCACTGATACCATAGAGGAAACCTCTACCTGGCAGACCCATTACTAACCATCCACTCATATCTGAAGCTTCTGCGCTGATAGCTACTGGCCATGTACCAAGTCGTCTACCAGCTATCAAAAAGTCATCTAATGATTTATTCAACCGAGAAGTCCATAGACCAATTACTATGAGAATTATTAGATAGACAATGAAACCTAAAAAGATTATATTCATATTCTCCTCCTAGCCCCTATGAGATATATAATTGTTAATAATACGACAGATAACAATGAAGATAATAGGAAAAACAAAGCTTCATAGGATTCGATGACTTTAAAAGGTTTAAAAGGAGTTTCTACAGTTTGAGCGTCAAACGCATATAGTTTTCCATCTATTGAACCAATGAACACCTTACCATTATATGCAATAGGAGAAGAAACAAATGGTGTAGTAACATAATTATAAACTCCATCAATAGCATAACTAGATTGAGCAGTCCAAATCAATTTACCTGTTGATGCATTTAACACATATACTCTACCATCATCACAGCCAAAAAATATAAGACCACCATAAATCAATGGACTAGATTGTATAGCTGCTTCAGCTGTAAAAAACCATTTAATCTCCCCGTTCTCTATATCAACTGCATAAAAATTGTTATCCAATGATCCAAAATATACAGTTTCATCTAATACGATTGGTGTTGAAACCACGCCCCATCCTGTAGCTAAACTCCATTTTATCTCCCCGTTATCAACACTCAAAGCATAAAGTTTACCATCCCATGAACCAAAAAACACAGTATCTTTGTAAACAATTGGAGAAGAAACAACACTGCCTTCTGTTTGAAACGACCAAATTTTCTCTCCAGTGTTTTTATTTAAAGCATAAAGTTTACCATCATTTGAACCAATAAAAACAATATTTCCCATCACATAAGGCGAGGAGTATATTTTGTCATTTGTAGTATAACTCCATAATATCTTCCCATTTTGTTTATTTAAACCATAGATTTTTCCATCTAATGAACCACAATATACAACATCTGGTGAAACAGAGGGTTTAGAAACAACACAACCTATCATATCATTCTTCCAAACAACATCACCATCTTTAGCATTCAATGCATATAAACCATCACTTGAACCAACGAAAACTATATCATCTATTACACAAGGTGAAGATATACTATTCCATCCTATTTTTTTATACCATATTCTTCGTCCATTGTTTGAATCAACTGTATATACCTCGCCATTCCATGAACTGAAAAATAAGGTATCGTTATAGAAAGCAGGTGAAGAATAAATTTCATTTCCAAATTCTCCATAATTTGATTCATACTCCCATATGATACGTCCATTCTGTTTTTCCTCATATATTCTACTACTATGCCTATGGTAGTAAACAAAAGGAGAAACAGGAAACAGTTGAACCCATCCACAAGAAGGCGTGTCTGTTAATCCTTCATCTTCAGATGGAGATATGTATCTTCTTACACCTGGTGTCCCCATAAACACCCATAAACCAAGTTTTTTTATCAACCTTGAATCAGTTATTTTACAATCAGCTGATTTGATATTAATAGGAGAGGTAGACATAATCTGTTTACCAACCTCAACATCTATCTTCCCATAAAACAACTCGTTTAACTCTTCAAATTTTGCCTTCCTTAAAACACCATGTCCCTTACTTAATTTAAGTTGAATATTAGTTGGGAGTAAATTAAAAATATAACCTTTTAAACCAGTTAATTCAAGACTCACCCTAGGGTTACGAGGTAGATTATATCCATAGTATACACCATTAAATGTACGTTCCACGGGATGATTAAACAAAGTTAACTCTAGAGATGCTATTTCACCGGTTTTGGCATCACCAATAAGCCATTGATTAGGCATCAAACCATTATTATCCTTAGTTAGAAAATAAATCACCTGGTCTATGCTACTCCCATATTGGATAGCTTTTCTAGCACGAACTACAACAGAAACACCTTTAGTAGTCCAAGGACCTTGATTAAGAGATGTCTCCATGAGAATAATTCCATTTTCGTTTTGATAAAAATCTTCATCACTCCAAATTGAGCCAGGAAAACTTGTCATAATAATACGATACCCTTTAGCTGGTTTAACATCTATTATAACATTCCATCTCTGAGTAATAAGATTTGAAAACCATGAAGTCTTAGATGTACCTGCATAAAAATTTGATTGCGATGCAACTATTCTCCCATCAACAGTTGCATCTCCAGTTGCAATAAAAGCACTACAATGATCAGGCGGCTTAAGCATTTTCACTTCTTCAATAAACGTTTCTTCATCCTTTGGAGAGAAACTAGGGAACCTTTCTCTCAGCGTATGAAAAAATGATCTCAAAGGATGAACACGTTTCAATGGAGATGTTAAACTAAGAATAAACTCATACATTTCATTTAGAGCTAGAATATCCTCTCTAGTAACAACTGCACCATATATCATACCACCTCTGGCTTTTACACCGTCAGCTACACCTTCAATCTCTTTTTTGTATTCCTCAGGATAGCTATTCCAAAACATTTTCATAGTCCTAGTTTTACAAAAATCCCACCATATACGTGATATATCATCGTATCTACTAGAATTAGATTTAACAGCTAATTTTTTAAACACAGAGAAAGTATGGACAACTGTACTCCATCTATAAATCATATCAACAATTTCATCAGCGAGAAGATAACCATGCTGATAACCTCTATCATAGGGTTTTCCTTCTATATGTAAATAAATCCAACCATTTATATTATATCGATATCCACTATTATATGAATCAGCACCACCTACCCCTGTTTCTGTATTTACCTCTCTTCCAATTGCTATATATGAAGATAAAACGGTTGATGACAACAGATAAACCAGGAATATACAGGATATCTTTTTCATATATTAATAACCACTATACATATAATTTACTTTTTAAAAATATGGGTCTGTTAATTTTTTTTATTCCCTCCAATAGAAATGGTAGACGATACCTCTATACTGTATACTAGTTTTTCTTATGCCCTCTATTTATTGTATGAGAATTGTTTTTCAGAAATATTTCGCTTGACTTTAAATAGACTGTGTCAATGTTCTACCAGTGTTTCTTTCTCTAAATGTTTGATGATCATACTATAATCCTAATCTCTGTAGAGCCCATCTATACCATGACCCCCTATCTACAAGTATCAAAGGTTTACCACATCGCAGTATTCTATAATCTTCTTTGGAGAATAGAGTGTATCCAAAGTTGTTCTATTATTAGAAAATACACAACCAGTATGGTATAGGTATCTTCTCTCTAAGCTATATCTAATAGATCCCCCTATCTTCATCTTCCTCAATGGTTATTGGAGGGGGATGAATTTACCTTTTCTAAAAGATTATTTCAAAAAGTTAACATTTTTCCCCTCACAGTGTGGAAAATATTAAAAAATATTCCATATTATAAATTCTCTTAGGTGTATTAAAATGAATGCTAGGATATCTATTTTTTTCATACTAGCAATTATCGTTATATCATCGATTCTA
>QMTB01000097.1 GCA_003649845.1 Thermoplasmata archaeon
GATTTATCATTATGGTGAACCCGGGAAAATAGATAAAGTTTATTCTATTATTTATGGAAATGATGGAAACATTTATATAGCGGGTTCTGCAGAAATTACAGGAACACAAAAGAAAGACATCATTGTAATTAGCTTAACTTCTGAAGGAGCAGAAAGGTGGGTGTATTCTTACAATGGTCCAGGAAATGAAAATGATGAGGCGTTTTCTATCGTTCATGGTGGAGATGGAAATGTCTACGTTGCAGGTAAAAGTAATGATTCTTCCGATGTTTTCACGGTCATAAGTTTAACCTCTTCTGGAAATTTTCGTTGGATATATAAATACGATGAGGATACATTGCTCAATTCGACAGGGAATGAGGCAAATTCGATCATTTATGGAAATGACGGTAACATTTATGTTGCAGGGAAAAACAGTTTTCGGCGGACAGGAGCAGATTTCACGGTTGTAAGTTTGACTTCGGGAGGAACGGAAAGATGGCGTTATAGATATAATGGCCCGGATAGTCTTTCTGATGAAGCATTATCCCTTATTTATGGAGAGGATGGCAATATTTATTCAACAGGATATACTCAAAAACCAGGTAACGCAGGAGGAAGAGATATATGTGTTATAAGTTTGACTTCAGAGGGAACAGAAAGATGGATATATACTTACAATGGTATTGGAAATTCAACTGATGAATCTTATTCAATTTATTATGGAACAGACGGAAATATTTATTTGACCGGTGAAAGTAATAGTAATAATAGGGATATAATAGCAATAAGCCTTGATAATTTAGGTAATGAAAGATGGCTCTATAGGTATAATGGTCCAGGGGATGGGGAGGATAAAGGTCATTCGATCCTTTACGGAACAGATGGAAATATTTATATCGCTGGAGTTAGTGAGGGTAATGGAACTTATGATGATTTCACCGTGATAAGTTTGAATTCTCAAGGAAATGAGAGATGGGTATATCGTCGCAGCGGCTCTGCATACTACAATTATGACAGGGCATACGATTTAGTTTATGGGCTTAATGGAAATATCTACGCCGTAGGGAAAATTTCAGAGGCCACAGATGATTTTTTAATCGTTAGTCTCACTACCAATGGTATAGAGGAGTGGGTACATCTTTATAATAGAATGATGAATGGCAATGACAAAGCTTCTAAAATTACCAGGGGGATGGATGGAAATATTTATGGGATTGGTTCCACCAGCGGGATTAATGGAGATCTTTTAATACTAAGTGTGGATTCCTATGGGAATGAGAGATGGGTTTATACTTATAATGGTTCTTCAAATTATGTGGATTTTGGTGTATCTATTGCTTATGGCAACGATGGAAATATTTATGCAACTGGGGTGACAGAGAATCATGAAAGTGGAAAGGACATTCTTGTATTAAGTCTGGATATCATAGGTCAAGAAAGATGGACATATATTTATGGTGATACCTTAGAAGATGTTGTAACTTCATTTATTTATGGAGATGATGGGAATATTTATGCTGCAGGGTATAGCGGAGAAGATTTAATTGCAATAAGCATAAATTCCTTCGGTGTAGAAAGGTGGATTTATACATACAATGGAACCGGAGATTATTATGATCGGGCATGGGATATCGTTTATGGTGCAGATGGAAACATCTATGTTGCAGGTGAAAGTTATGGATGGGGAAGTTCTTCGGATTTTATTGTTATTAGTCTGGATACTTCTGGTCAGGAAAATTGGGTGTATAGATATAATGGCGTAGGAAATGGTACAGATTATGTCAATTCAATTACCTATGGGGATGATGGGAATATTTATGTTGCTGGATATAGTTGGGGAGATGGAACGAATGGTGATTTTACAGTTGTGAGCCTCTCTCCTTCAGGTAATGAGCGATGGGTATATCGGTATGATGGTCCAATTCATGGCGCTGATTATTCAAATTGTATAATTTATGGAACGGATGGAAATATTTACGCAGTTGGTACAAGTCGAGGAACAAATAATTCATATGATATTTTAGTTATAAGTCTTGATAATCGAGGTAATGAACGTTGGGTATATCGATATGATGGAGAAGAAAATGGCTACGATGAAGGGGGAGCAATATGCTTTGGTGCAGATGGAAATATTTATATTTCGGGAGAGACCTGGGGTGGAAATGATAAAAATTTTGATCTCATTGTTATAAGCTTAACATCTTCAGGGGATCTTCGTTGGATATATTTAAAAAATGGTTCTCAAAACGGTAACGACGGTGCCTCTTCTATCTTTTATGGAAATGATGGATATCTTTATGTGGGTGGAAACTTATATAATACGGAAACTTTCTACGATTTTACAATTGTGTGTTTAAATCCGGAAATTTATATTAAAGAAAAGGTGTCTTCTCCACTTTATCCCTTTTCACTTCCAACAATTCAGTCCGATGGCATTTTAAGACTTTCTGTATTTTCTTCTTCAAATAAGATAAGGTTTTCCATATTTAATGTCCTTGGACAGAGAATTTTGTCAAAGGATTTTAAAATCAAAGAGAATAAGATGGAATACAAAATTTTAGTTCCAAGTGGTATTTATTTTGTGGAAATAGAACTTGATAACAAAAAATATAGGAGAAAAATATGCGTTTTAAAATAGGAGGAAAAATGGAGAATCTCAAAACATTAATTTTTGTTTTTCTAATCTCTTCTTTCTCTGAACTATACACCCAGGGAGTAAAATGGGTTTATAGGTATGATGGTAAAAGGAGTGGTCCTGATTTTGGGTATTCCTTAGTTTATGGAGAGGATGGAAATATATATGCTGTTGGCAGATCATCTGCAGGTCTTTCTCCAGATTTTACAATTTTGAGCCTCACGCCTTCTGGGAATGAAAGATGGGTATATACTTATAATAGAGCGGGAAACTCAACCGATTGTGCTAATTCTTTGATTTATGGAGAGGATGGGAATATATATGCTGTGGGTTATACTAAGGAAAATACGACAGATATAACCATAGTGAGTCTAACCTCTTCCGGTAATGAACGATGGATTTATCATTACAATGGTCCTGCAGATTCATTGGATTATGCATATTCAATAATCTATGGGGCTGATGGAAATTTGTATATTGTGGGGGAAAGCTATGGAATCGGTTCAAAAAAAGATCTTGTTGTAATAAGTTTGACATCCCAAGGAAAGGAAAGATGGGTATATCGTTTTAACGGACAGGGAAACTCTGATGATGGTGGATATTCTATAACTTATGGTGCAGATGGAAATGTTTATATTGCTGGATACATGAGCGCATATACGGATATAGATTTTCTCGTTCTTAGCCTTGACAATCAGGGGAATCAAAGGTGGTTTTATCTTTATGATTGCGATGGAAAAAATGATTATGCACTCTCTATCGTGTATGGTGCAGATGGATATCTTTACACTGCAGGATATAGCAGGGATAACTCAGATGATGTGGTATTAATTAAACTTTCAAACTCAGGGACGGAAGAATGGGTATATAGATACGATGGCCCTGCTCATGGAGATGACCGGGCAACAGATCTGGTTTATGGAATGGATGGACACATTTATTTATCCGGGGAGACCTGGGGGGGAAATGACCAAAAAGTTGATTTGCTTGCTCTGAGTGTAGACAATAATGGAGTAGAACGTTGGGTATATTCTTACGATGCTCTCTGCAGGGACGATGATTATGCGTATTCAATTGCTTATGGAGAGGATTCCAATATTTATATTGCGGGTTACAGTAATGGAAATGGAACAGAGGAAGATTTAATAGCTTTGAGTCTTGATAATCAAGGCAACGAGCTTTGGATCTATCGATATAATGGTTCAGCAAGTGAATCTGATTCTGGATATATGGTAGCTTATGGATTAGATGGTAATATTTACATGGTGGGATGTGCAAAAGAAAATACTTCATCAAATGATTTTCTAATAATCAGCCTGGACAATCAAGGAATAGAGAGGTGGATTTATAATTATGATGGATGGATAAGTGGGAGAGATGCGGCTTACTCTATAACTTATGGTCTCGACGGTCATATTTATACATGTGGTGGGAGCGAAATATTCTCTTTATCTAAATTTATAGTTATTTCTACTGATACGAATGGAACAGAAAGATGGGTATACCAATATAATGGAACAGGAGAGGGAAATGAATGCGCTAATTCTATAGTCTATGGACTTGATGATAACCTTTATATTGCTGGACAATGTCATGATACTGCTACTGGAGGAGATTTTTCTATTGTAAGTCTTACAAATTTCGGAAATGAAAGATGGGTATATCGGTATGATGGCAAAAAGCAGGCAGATTGGGCAGCCGAATTAGTCTATGGTGAGGATGGGAATATTTATGCAGTAGGCACCAGCTGGGGAGGCGATCCAAATTCTTATGATTTTCTCACAGTAAGTATTACTTCTAATGGCTCTGAAAGATGGGTCTATAGGTATAACGGTCCCGAAAGCTTAAGTGTTGATCATGGCATCTCTATTGTTTATGGTTTAGATGGCAATATCTACGCTGCAGGATACGGAAGAAATGGGAAAGATCTCGTAGTTGTAAGTCTTACATCTTCTGGAGCTTTACGGTGGATTTATCATTATAATGGACCTGGGGATGGAGGAGCTGCAGCATTTTCCATTACATATGGTGCCGATGATAATATTTACATTGCGGGGTATGAATATGATACATCCTTAGATTTTCTTGTAATAAGTCTTGATACTTCTGGACAAATGCGATGGAAATACTCATATAATGGACCCGGGAATGGTTCAGATTGTGCTGAGCATCTTATTTATGGAGAAGATGGAAATATATATGTCGTAGGCCATACTCGGGGTAGTGGAACTAATTTAGATTTCACAATTGTAAGCCTTACACCCAATGGTGAAGAACGTTGGATTTATCGATATAATACTCCAGGAAATGCCTCTGATTATGGAAAATACATTGTATGGGGTGACGAAAATATTTACGGGGTCGGTGGAAGCTATGGAAATAATAGTGATATTATAATAACTTCACTTGACACCTCAGGCAATGAAAATTGGGTTTATCTTTACAATGGTAATGCGGATAGTATTGATTTTGGATATCAAATTGCCTACACCCAAGATAATTACCTTTATATCGCAGGCACAAGTACAGAAGAGATTATAAAAGAGCGGGATTTTGTAGTCTTAAAATTTGATCCTTATACGTGGATTTCAGAGAAAAATAATATGAGAGAAGAAATTAAGTTAAAAATCCCTTTAATTCATAAAGACAAAAATATTACCTTTTATTTATCCCTTCCTTACAGGGGAGAAATTCAAATCAATATTTTTGATTTAGTCGGAAGAAAGGTATATGATAGGAATATTCTCGGTGATGGTAAGAGGAGAGCATATAATTTCCCCCATTCTCTATCTGCTGGAATTTACTTTTTAAAAATAAAAATAGACAAAAAAGAGGTTCGAAGAAAAATAATATTATTAAAATAAGCAAATTCTTCAGTGGATGTCCCATCGACGGTTGAAATTCAGGTGGCAGACCTGGACGCCATCGACCTTCAACCGCGAGCGCGAGATGGCAGACGATCTCGGTCAGATTTCAAAACTATCCCTCCTCTAAAAACTCCTTATGACACCTCGGGGGTGTAGAACCCGAGGTGCAACCCCCATTCCACAATTTTATGATTTTAAAATTTTAAAAACTTCGAAATGGGAGTTAAATCCATATTCCCGCCAGAACGACGCTCACCGCATACAAGGTGGCGGGTAGGTCAGTCAGGCAGTTACGCCAGCGGAATTCCCCTCTCGATCTACGATAGATTGAAAGGGGCAGGATAGGGTGGACCCGCCGTTTGTAATCGTGATAACCGGGATAGTGATCGAGCATCCTCTCTTCATAGGCGGCAAAATGGTAATAGCAGAAGATGTAGCCGGTGAGGATCACCACCATCAATATCAGAGGATCGCCGAGATAGAGGAGCAGGCCGGAGATAATCAGGAAGTTGGCCAGATATAGGGGATGGCGGATGAACCGGTAGGGACCACCGGTGATGAGTTGTCCCGGCATTACCCTCCCTTTATCACTCCCGAGATAACCGACCGCCC
>QMTB01000098.1 GCA_003649845.1 Thermoplasmata archaeon
GGTTTGTCCATGTTCACTTTTTCGAAATTGTGAAAAGGTGGAATCGCGGCTGGGAAGCCGCTCCTACATTATGATTACGGAGTGAAAAGACCTGAGACGTAGGGTGTGAAGGGTGAGGCTGCATCTTGTGATGCTTCATTTCTCACCCTTCAGCAAATCTCCTGGCGTCTTCCGGCCCCTTTCGGTGCGATCGAAGTCGGTATCGAAGCTGACGATCGTGAGCCCGTAGCGTTCCGCAATCGCATACTGGTAGGCATCGTCGAAATCGAGCTTAAACCGCTGCATAGTGCCCACCACTTTGGCCATGTCGCCCGGATCAAGGCGAACAATGGAAACATCTCCATCTATGAAAGCATCTCTGACAAACTGAAGAAAGGCATCCACGCAATTTAGTCGACTGAGAACTATTCCAATAGAGTGAAATGAGAAATCCGTTATAAAGAGCTGATCGGAGGGAGTCTGATCGAGGAAGTGGCCGACTTCTCCGGATCTCTTTTGGTCTAAAAGCCGCTCCAGCCAGACATTGGTGTCCATAAGATACATGAGATCAGTCCCCCCACCACTCCAGGGCCTTTTTCTGTAGCTCCAGCGATGTATATTGGTCACGGTATTTCCTTAAGGAACCTGCCCAATCCTGACGTAGTTTCCTACCACTTTTGCGTACCCTTCTCTCCAGCAGAAACTCCACGAAGTCACGCACCTCCTTCTGGAGCTCAGGGGGAAGCCTTTCGATCAATTCTCTCAAGGTTTGCATGGCCCCTCCTTAATACGTGAGACATTTTTCTCGCCGCAGATACTCCCATATTGAGTTATTGAGTCATTGGGTTGGATGGAGGATGGAAGATGGAGGTTGTCCATATTCACTTTTTCGAAATTGTGAAATTCTGGAATCATTTACGCCGCCAGGGCTGGGACGAAATAGACCGTATGGTCATTAATTCTCCGGTCTTAAGCATACCATATTATCGTAAAACTCCAAGAAAAGTCAACTTTTTTGGAACATAAAGGACAAAACGGTAGACCAATTCCCTAATTTGCGACTCCCCTTCCCCGCCGCGAGGAGAATGGCTGACAGAGAATTTGGTCTATCTGGTTTTTCTGGTTTGTCTGGTTTGTCTGGTTTTTCTGGTTTGTTTGGTTTGTTTGGTTTGTTTGGTTTATTTTGTTTGTTCATATTCACTTTTTCGAAATTGTGAAAAGGTGGAATGGGAGTTGGGTCATTGGGTCATTGGGTTATTGGGTTATTGGGTTATTGAGGATGGAAGATGGAGGATGGAGGATGGAGGATGGAGGATGGAAGATGGAAGATGGTAATGATCCACTCCCCTCTGGGGGTAGACAAAATTTGGGGTTAGGATTTGTAGAGTTCATCCCAATCAGATTCAGTTAAAAAACGATTGAGATTACTCTGACAAGGTTGTCATTTATCCCCTGGATCGTCCGATTGTCAGGAACAATAAGAATGCTCCATTTGTGGTATAGGAAAGAATCCCTTAAAATACTTCAATATTGGCAACGATGCTCGGATAAACAGTAATCGGTGTCATCTTATGACCTCCTTTTTATCGAAAAGAAATATTCATTTTGGAGAATAAGTTAATAATTTACAAAAGTCGTGTTATAAGTGAGATCCACTTATAATGCTTATAAATGTTCATCACTTATAATGCTTACAAATCCACTCCCGGAATAAATTATCTACCAAACGATATCTCCCTCTTTTTACACGGATTAGATAGCCCTTGCTTTCCAACTCCTGAACATAAAAGCCGGGATTATCTGTGTCTATTCCCTTGGCGGCCTCCCTTACACTCACGCCTTCCTCTTTATCCAATTTGGCGAAACTTACTAGGATATCGAAGTAGAGCCCCCTTCTCTTAAGATCTTTTAATCTAGAATCAAATAGTGTTTTGCCGATATCATGGATAACGCGCTTTCTATTCTGAGAATAAAAAGATTTAGTTACCACACCCTTCTTTCTAAGAATAAAGAATTTGTCACCAAAAAGTTGAACATAATATGGTATCCCTTGGCTATCCTTAGCAATATCCTTGCACACATCATTAGGGAAAACTACAGATGTGCCTTTAACAGTCCCCTGCAAAATTTGTTTTACTTCTTGATCATTTAATTTTTCAACGACCAATTTTAAAAACGCTCTATCTGCAGGTGTAGCCTTAAGAATTTTCGATTCTAATACAAAAGTACCAGCAAGTATGAATAACCAATTCGATGCAAAATCAGGTAATTCTGTATAAAGGCTATTGACAATGAAGCGGGCTACTCCTTTGCCCAAGGAACTTTGTGTCTCATCAGTGAAAACACATATATATTTACCAGCTATCAATTTACCGAGAGCGGAAGCAAAGTTATTTGCATTTACTTCGTCCTCTTATAATGATGCACCTAAAGAAATTTCTAACTCATCTATTCTCACAGATATTTTTGGTTTTATCCTCTTAATAAACTTTTTTGCCTTTAGATTTATAAACTCATCTTCAAAAGACGCCTTAACCTTTCCATAAATCTTCTGTGCCAATGCACTTGGACTATCAGAAGATTCATCTAAAGCGATGTAGATTGTATAAAAACCCAGCTCCTTAGCAATACTTGCAAAATACTTCAGAAGCACAGTTTTACCCATTCCTCTGTGGCCAACTAATAATATCGAAGATGGTTTTCCTTCTTTAGCATCTGACAATGCGGTCTTAAAATTTTTGATTTCTATGTCTCGCCCGACAAAGACTTTTGGTGCTCTACCCAAATATGGTGTAAATGGGCTGGTCATTTATATAATTTACTACTGCAGAATAAAAATAAGAGGAAGGCGAGAAAAGCGAGAAAGGGGGAAGATGGAGGATGGAAGATGTCCACCATCACTTTTTCGAAATTGTGAAAAGGTGGAATCAGGAAAGTAGCCACCGCCAGAGGGGAATAAATTGCACCACAAGGCCGCTGATCTTCTCCTCCCTGTTATAATCCCAGGTCAATACGATGAGATTTTCAGCTTTTAAATGGCGCTGCGCTCTCAAAAGCGATCGGACCTCTCGCTGCTGGGTTCGAGAGTCGGTAATATTGTAAGCAACCTGTATCAGCTCAATCAATTTCGTGCCCCGCCTGGTAACAAAATCCACCTCAACGCCGTTTCTGTTTCGGTAATAATATACATCCTTTTTACGCCGCAAGAGTTCAACCGCCACCAGGTTCTCCATCAGCCTGCCATGGTCTGGACTCAAACCATAGCGTAGGGCATTCACCATTCCAGTATCGTATGAATAGACCTTCTGCGGGGATTTCAACTGTTCTTTCAATTTGAAAGAGAATCTACTAATGGAAAAGATAAGGAATGCTTCACTCAGATAGGAGATATAGTTTTGAGTAGTGTGGACACTCCGGAAGTCCAGTATCTTCCTTAATCTGGTATTGGTATACCGGCAAGCGAAGTTGGAGATGAGGTAGTAGGCAAGGTCGGAAAGGAGTTTGGGATATCGAACTCGATATCGCTTCACAATATCCTTAAACAGGATACTTTCAAAAAGGACGGTAAGATAATCTCTTGGATCAAGAGGTTTTACCACCACCTCAGGGTAACCACCGGTCGTCAGATATTCATTGAGAGCGTTGAGGATACTACCTTCAATCTCAGGGTCTGAATCCACATCAGAGAAACTTATCCCCTTGGCAGTCAGATACTCCCGGAATGAAAATGGGTAGACATCGAATTCCATATACCGGCCAGTTAAATGAGTCGCCAGCTCCCGGCTCAATAACCTCGAATTGGATCCGGTAAGCACAACCTCATACCCTTTTCTCTGGAGCCGATTGACAAATAGTTCCCACTTCTCAAGATTTTGTATCTCATCAAACAGCAGAAATTTAGTTCTCCCGTATATCTCATTTATACCCTTTAATAGCTGGTCATAATTGCTCACCTTGAGCAACCGCTCGTCATCAAAATTGAGATATGCGAATTCGGTATCTCTGAGCATCTGGAGAGCGAATACCGACTTCCCGGCTCGTCGTGGCCCTATGATCACCTTTATCAAGGAGTTACCCAGCGTCCTACGGGCATTGGCCAGATTCTCCCTTTTGATGTAGGTCTGATTCAGCAGACGCTTCTTCTCAGAGCGATGGGCAACAATGAGATCCTTCATACCAATTTTGAGAATAAACTGCATAAAAATGGTGATTTTTGTGCAGTATGATTGAAATACTGCCCAAATTACCGAACATAAGCTCTCTATCTGGTTTTTCTGGTTTATCTGGTTTTTCTGGTTTGTCTGGTTTTTCTGGTTTGTTTGGTTTGTTTGGTTTTTCTGGTTTTTCTGGTTTGTTTGGTTTGTCTGGTTTATCTGGTTTGTTTGGTTTGTCTGGTTTGTCCATGTTCACTTTTTCGAAATTGTGAAAAGGTGGAATGGGGAACAGCCTTATAGAATTCTGCAGGGAGGCTGAAATAGGTCACGAACTCTCATTTCCATCGACCACCAGAATTATAAAAACTTCAAAAATTGCTCTTCAGTAAGCCCTGATTTTCGAATTGCCGCCTTAATGAGTCCAACCTTTAGTTCACCTCTTCCCGGAATGGTAATAATAGCTCCATTCGGCATCTTTATGTTTATATGGCTGCCTTTACCCAACTTTTTTATGCCACCGGCCCGGATGAAAGCATTTATCACCTGGCGGGCTTTGAGACCCCGTAATCTTCTTCCCATCTACTTCATATCTCAATATGGCTAAACACCAAAAGCTCGTCCTTGGGTGGTTCCTTCCCTTCCTCCTTAAGCACTGATAGATGCAATTCAACTGCCTCTTTGATGTTCTTTAAAGTTTCCTCAACAGTCTCTCCCTGCGAGAAACATCCAGGTAAAGCCGGAACTTCAGCCCAATATCCCCCTTCTTCAGCGGGATGTAGAATAATGGTATAGTTCATTAGACACCTCCCTATCTGGTTTGTCTGGTTTGTCTGGTTTATCTGGTTTATCTGGTTTATCTGGTTTATCTGGTTTTTCTGGTTTGTCTGGTTTTTCTGGTTTGTCTGGTTTGTCTGGTTTGTCTGGTTTGTCTGGTTTGTTTGGTTTGTCTGGTTTGTTTGGTTTGTCTATGTTCACTTTTTCGAAATTGTGAAAAGGTGGAATGGGGATTGCCTGATCAGTGCCCTGACGGTCAGATCTTCCATATGATCACATCCCCCTTTTTCCCCCAGCTATAAGCGAGTTTCTGTAAACCCACGAGTATTTTGATCTTTTCTTCAAACGATAATCTGGCTCGCTCCCGGCGCAATTCCTCCTCTTCCCTATACAAATCCTCCCGTGTCAGGATTCTTTCGCCAATAACGATTTTCTGATTACACTCCATCATGTTTCTCCTTAAAAATCCTAAATTTTTCACTCAATTGATATTTACTCAAGATCTTCTCAAGCTTTTTACTATCTATTCTGGATTGCTCCAAGAGCAGATCGATTTTTATTCTGTCCTTCTTCCGGCCCGTTCTTAAGAATAATGCAATCAGATATTCCGGGGTTATCACCTTTGTTCTTACTCCTTCATATTCCGTTTCTTCCGCTCCCTCTACTGCTTCCCTCTCAAGAGGATCAGCAGGAAATATATCAACCGGAACACCATCTATAACGATCCAGTGACCTTTCCACTCATACCCCTTGCTTTTGAGATATTCGTAAATGGGGGTTAGCACAATGAGTTTACTCCCATCCGTCGGTTTCTCCAGGATAATGAAAATATCAAGATCCTGGGTAAAAAACGGCTCCGTCCATTTGAGAGCTGCAATCGCTCCCCCAATTGCATAGTCTTTTATCAACCCTTCCCTTTTTAATTCGTTAAAAACCTTTAATGCGCCTTTCATTCTGGTCTTTCTGGTTTATCTGGTTTATCTGGTTTGTTTGGTTTGTCTGGTTTGTTTGGTTTGTTTGGTTTGTCTGGTTTGTTTGGTTTGTTTGGTTTGTCCATGTTCACTTTTTCGAAATTGTGAAAAGGTGGAATCGCGGCTGGGAAGCCGCTCCTACATTATGATTACGGAGTGAAAAGACCTGAGACGTAGGGTGTGAAGGGTGAGGCTGCA
>QMTB01000099.1 GCA_003649845.1 Thermoplasmata archaeon
AGTTCTCCCAAATTAAGTGGTTCTGGTTTCATTTCTCATCACGACTCCTTTGTGTCGAATTTGCCCGCAGTGCTGTGGAAGAGTTAGGACCGATAAAGCCCAATCCGCCCAGAACCGAGCGGACAGCACCGCTTTGGGCTTCTCCCCCAGCCTCTGCGGTGTGGCGTTGAACTACCCTAACGGCGTCGACTCACCGCAACGCCCCCTATTTTCTTATCCCTATACTTTCCCCTGGAGACCACCGCAGATTTTAACGCCTGCTGGAATAGCCAGTCTTACGGCGGGCTGTTTAGAGTTGTCATGCGGGACCCATGCTCTCCTGTTCCGCACTCAGAGGCATGGACGGTCAGCAGATTTGCCGACCGTATGACACGGCGTCCCGTTTCATGCAGTTGCGGTTACTTCACGTGTCCCCTTCCCTAACCGCCGATGCCCATCGCCTCACCGCAACTTTGAGCCCAACCCCGCAGGGAAGCGGCAAATGACTTTATTCACGGAGGTGAACAGCATTCACCTTTTTCTGGGTTTTGGCACACCGTGCGGGGTTGGTGTCCAGCTAAGCTGGACACTTAGTTCCACTATACGTGGAACTTGGTTTGCTCATTTACTTCATAGAGGCAAATTCGATCGTTAGATCGTGTTTGCTCGCTAAGTATTTAAATTAGGGGGCTGAAGAAACAATGCCCCCTAACTCGGTTCACGTTCATTTAATTGGTTTGAGTGAACCGTCTACTATCCGTGCGAATGTGCCTCTGTCGGTTTCTTCGTTTACTGTCATGAAGCTGACTTCTCTGCCGACTAATAGTTTTTCTATGTCGTATTTCTGTTTTGGTGATATTTTCACGTTTGCGATTGTTTCAACTAGTTTACCTAACTTGGTTGTTGGTCTGAGCTTACCGTCTTTTGGCATTGGTGCTCCATACTTTAGTTCAGTGCTGCCTTTTGGAGTTTTTGTTTCTATGTATATGTCTATGTAGTGGTATGGGTCTGTTCTTTCCTCAATTCTAGTTATGCGGCCAGTGTGTCTTCCTTCATCTATTTTCATTGCCTCTGCTCCTTCCAGGACTAAAGGCATTTTATCACCTCCCTCTCTTAAGGTTGTCCTTAAAGGACTATAACTCTATTTCAGCTCTCAGCTCGTTTTCCAGCGTTCTGATCAGCTCGTCTAGTTCATCTCTAGTTTGTGGTGACAGCTCACCGAACTCTTCCAGTTCTTTAACTGCTTTAGCCAGTACGAGCAGTTCTACCAGTATCATATTCTGCTTTCCTCCTTTTGGTTCACGTAGCAGTTCGGGTTGCTGCACCTGTTTAACTTAAGGTTCCACCTGCAGCCGCATATGCATCTGGTCATATCACACCACATACCCTTAACAACATTAACACAATAAATGCATCATACCAAACCGCTTTCTTGAATCTGAACCAATTTGTGTTATTTATCATGTTTTTGTACCAGTTGTCAACACGCTTCTTGTCATAGCATAAACCATATTTTTTACTGGCTTTAACTTTGTATGTTTTGTACCTAACTTTCATGTTTGTGTGGAACCATACGTTCGAGAACAGTTTAGCTGAATCTATCAACGTTCTAGGTTCCTTTAATGTAAATACTTCACCATAATACATATCATTCATGATTCTAGCTACAGTGTGTTTGTAAAGTATCCAACCAGGTGATACGTATTTCATAGTTTTCTCCTTTTCAGCTTTTTAAGTGCTTGCTGGTTGTGGCGTTTTATTTCTTCACGTTTTACTAAATCAAGGTATTGGTTCCTTTCCCACCACCAGTCTTTCAGCTTTTCTATTATGTTCATATTTCACCTCTCCTCAGCCTTAAGCAAAACTTTCCCATCAGCAACTTCAAGGTAAAGTTTGGGTAGTAATTTTAAAGGTAGGTTGTTTTCCACGTAGTGCTCAAGTTCTCTTAGCGTTAGGCTGTTCAGGCACATTATGCTGTTTTGCACCTTTATCACCTCAAATTTTTTAAATTATGTTTATTATTTGGTGCTTGGTATTTAAATACTTTACGGTTGGCGTGAATAATTACTTGTTAGTGAATACTTTACTGAATTGGTAAATTATTTACTGAGTGGTAGTTAATTTACTAAAAGCGTAAAGTTTATAAATGCAAAAGCACAATATAATATTAGTAAATTATAACATTGGTGATTTTATGGCTAGGCAAATCTCAGAAAGCACAAAAGAGAGGGTGAAGACTGTCTTGGCTATGGGTTGGTCGTCTAGAAGCTTTATCAAGGATAATGCAAGGGTTCACTTAAAGATTGTGAAAAGGTTGTTAGCTGATTGGGAGCAGGAAGGTAAGCTGGACAAGATAGTCACGCTCTCAGGTTTGGAGCTTTGGAGGTGGAAGGATGATAAGTCGGCTAAGAGCTAACATGATAATCAACAGGATTAACTCGTTTAATAGTTTAGATGAGTTGGTAGAATTCTATCTGTTGCATTATTTACCTTCTACTGATATTGATAGCTCGGTACATAGGAGGATTAGGAAAGCTTTTGTGGATAAGTTGTGTAGAATGTGAGAAGTATGTTGAATAATTCGAGAATCTTGGGCAGGGTGCAAGGGTGATTTTCGTGTTTGAGGAAAGTCCAAACAGTAGGGTAATTTGGGATTATTTTAATGAAAACTTTGGGCAGATGTTAGCACCTGTGGGAGTGTTAAAAGCTTGTGCATTGTATTCGGCTAGATTACCGAACAGGTTTAACTTGTTTTGTGTTGCACCAGTGGGTCAATTTAAAAGTGCTACTAGTATAATAGTTCAGCAGTTTTTTCCGAAGACTTATTACATAGATATGGGCTCTGACTTTACCATTCATGCTATACAGTCCCACTACGGTAAGAAGATAGATAGAAAATGCTTAATGGTAAATGATGCTACTCTCCTGTTTAGCACAAAAGAGAAGAGAGCAAAGGAGAGGTTAATTAACGCCTTAGCTGAGTTGAGCAGTGAAGGATATTACAAGTACAGTGAAAGGCAGAGTAAATTCGAGCTGTACGGTAGGATAAGCATTATAATGAACATGTCGTTAGAGAGTTACAAGCACAACAGAGGTAAGTTGTTTGAGTCAACATTTTTAGATAGATTTCTAAAGGTTTTCTATAAAATGCCGCCGAAGGAGTTAGTTAATTATTGCAGGATGTACTTTAATAAGAAGGAGCTTAAGGTGGGTGAAAGCAAAGTTGAGAAGCTACCCAAGCGTCTTACTAGAAGGTGTGATATTTCAGAAGATTACAGGGAGGTGCTTGTTGGTTTTTCAAAGGATATTAGTGCTATAAGTTTGACAAGTTTAACTAGAACAGAAGAGCAGATTTTGGCTTTAGCGAAGTCACATGCCTGTTTGAACGGTAGAGCAGAAGTGGATGATGATGATATTGATTTTGTAAGGTCGATTATTTCGTTTTGTAGTGATCCTATCAGTCCTAATCAGGAGAAAATTGTCAGGTTATACATGCAGGGCAGAAGCTACAAAGATATTTGCCTGCTGTTGAATATGGATTACAAAACTTACAAACCGTATGTTAGCAGGGTTATTCAAACTGCAAAGTTGAGGGGTATAGTATGATAGGGTTAATTAGTTGTTTAGAAACTAATTATAGGGGTATTATATTAAGTGTATTATTGGATAACAAGTTAACTCATTTTGCAGCATATCGAAAAAAATCAAAATTAGGTGATTTTTTTGCAACCCGAAGCATGCAACACTATATAAATCGGTATCATGGAGGAATTTCGAGTTTTCTAATTTTCTCGAAATCAGGCAATTTTTTGAATAAATCAACAACAAGAGAACCTGTGATTCACTATTTTTCAGTGAAAGTTGGTGAAAAAAAACAACTCAAAAAAATTAAGTTTTTTGGCGATTTTTTTGCAATTTTTTACGTTTTTTTGCAAAAAAACAGCAAAAAAATTTTTAGGTCTAAAAAACTGTCACTTTTTTCAGGTGAAAACTTTAAATTTTTGGGAGGTGCAGCATGAAGTGGGAATCAATAGACAGGAAGGCGGTGAAATTAAAAAGGTTGAACTTCTTTTTTACTGGTGAGTTCAACTGGACTGTAAAATCAGATAGTACTGACCACTTTCAGTTTCACTGTCCGTCGTGCGGCAGTATAGCTACTGTGTATGAAATATACTTTAAAACAACCGAAGGCATGCCGACTGTTGTGTTTAGGCTGTGCTGCAATAAGTGCAAAATAATTGGTCAGCGAAAAATCTACATAAATGAGCATTGGGAGGGCATACGAACATGAAGCAAAAAAGAATAATCGTAAGGGGCAAGGCAAGACTATTAGTATGGAGAAAGGGCAGGATAGTAGCAAACGTGAAGTGGAGTAGCAACAAGCAGGTGACCGAGAGAAGGCTAAGGTTAGCGTTGATCAAGAAAAAACCAGTGAAGCCAGTTATTAGAGTAGTAAAAGAAGTGAAACCAGAGAAGAAGAAAAACTGGAAGCAGGTGTGGAACATCAAGCTGGTGTACCAGTCAAAGAGGCGCGGTCACGACCTGCTGGTTGAGCTGAAAGTGACAACAATCAGCAGTAGGCCGCTAACGGACTACGACGTCAGGGAGCTTGTCAGGAAAGGCGAGTTTTCAGATAAAGTAAACAAGGAAGGCTTGCCTTACGTGTACAATAGGGTAGTTATCGGTTTAGTCAGTGAGGAGCAAACAGATGAAAGCGAAACAGTAGAAGTAGAAGAAGTACATTATTCGCACAAAGTATGAAGCGGGGAGGTAATGTGGTCTCGTTCACCAGTATCATAGCTCGAGACTTCGATAATCTTGGTGACAAACTATGTTTGTCACTTAGCTCAACTTTAGTTGAGCTTGCTAAAATAGGGAGGTGATTATCGTGGAGTTAAGATTAGATGTAGACGGAAAGCAGAAAGGTAGTAAAAGGATTAAAAAAGTTATAGAACTGTTAGGTCTGAAGGTTAGATACTGGGAAATCTACAAGACTAACAACGGCTGGCATCACTACATTGGTGTAGACAACAAGCTGACTGATTTAGAAGTTGTGTTAGTTCAGGCACTAATGGGTTCGGACTTTAAAAGAGAGTGCTTCAACTACCTCAGGGTGAAAAGCGGCAAGTTTAGTTACGATGATTGGAACGTGCTGTTCAAGAGAAAGTATGAAGTTGATTTAGTTAACGGTGATGTTAAACTGGTAAGCAGGGAAATAAAGGTAGGTGTGAAACTATGAAGCTGAAAAGAGAGGGCAAACCCAGAATCGAATGGACGTCAAACAGTGATGTAATTGCAGCTTATGACCCAATAGCTGACGTAATAATAATTAACAAGAGGCTGAGAAAAAACAAAAAGATACTTAAACGCTGTTTGGAACATGAAATGCTACACTGGAAGGCAAAAGACTCATTCTTGAAGCACTTGTACATAGATTTGACTGACAATTTTAAGCATCTGTTTGATTGCGAGTTTCACAGTGAAGTTAGAAAACTTGTTTATCAAAATAAAGATGTTATGCTTGTTAAGATGTTCCTACTGAATTACCTAATAGTGTTGGTGCTTTCACCGTTTATGATTTTGGCTAAGTTGTGGTTCTATTCTTACCGTTTGGTTGAATTAATTAGGGGTGGTGCAGATGGAAAGGCGTGAGCTTCTGCTCAGCGAGAAGGGCTACAGGAAGCTGAGGAAGGCACTGTGGAAGCAGCTGAAGGCGAGAATAATAGACGAGACGACCTACTTCAGGAGGCTTAACGACCTGAAGAGAAGGTACGAGAGGGACAGGAAAAGGAAGAACTGCCCTCATCATTACATTGTTAAACGAAATGTACGGGGAGAGAAGATAGTCATCTGCTCCAAGTGTGGCGATTATTTTAAATCTGAAGAATAGGAGGTGGTGAGTTTGCTGTTAGGCGGAAAGTTGAGCTTCGACGATTTAGCTGCATACAAGATAGCAGTTGAAAGGAGGAGGCTTGGTAAGCACATAAAGAACAACAAGAAGTACGGCAGGATAGCGGAAAGCGAGATTAAGAAAGCGTTGAGAGAAGCGGGATTTTACGTAAGTGTAAAAGGC
>QMTB01000100.1 GCA_003649845.1 Thermoplasmata archaeon
ATATTAATGCTAGTTCCACTATGGATATAATTAATAGGAAGGATGTTAAAGCTATTACATATAACTCTCCAATTTTTATTGCATGACTCATCAAAATTATCTCGGCTATTACTATTAAAATAGGTATTATAAATGAAATCTGTTCAACTCTAGGATATGACACGATTTCGTCTATATATTTCCTTATCCTGCTACATCTAGGCATTTTACTCCCAATCTAAATTATAAACTATAATAGTATTCTCCTTCCTCTCTCTGTTTTCTATCCATATAGGAACCTGGTTTATTAACCCTAGGTCTATGTGTTTCTTCATCTCTTCTAAAAGTTATATCTACTTGTTTTAGAAATCTATTCATACCTTCATGTAAACTGAAAGGTCCTTCTGCTACACCGTATTTACCAGGTGTACCATCAAATACTATAAGACCATCGCTTATCATATCAATAAAATATACATCATGATCTACAATCATAGCGGATTTACCTGTTTTCTCAATAATCCTACGTATAGTTCTAGATGTTATCATCCTCTGTTCACTATCAAGATAAGCTGATGGTTCATCTATTAGATATATATCTGCCTCCTGTACAAGTGCATGAGCTATCGCTACTCTCTGTAATTCTCCACCTGATAAAGTGTTAACGTTTTTATCAAATAGATGCTGTAGTTGAAATGGTTTTAAAATCTCAGCTTGATAAAATGGAGAGGTGAATAGAGATTGCGATTTCCATTCAAGGAAGGATCTTACTGTACCGTCATAAGATGGAGAGATGTACTGGGGTTTATAGCTGACTTTCAGGTTGTATTCTATTTTTCCCTCTGTTGGTTTGACTACTCCTGCTAGCATTTTTACAAAAGTTGTTTTACCTATAGCATTTGGTCCAACAACACCTATGATCTCGCCTTTTCTAAGTACGCCATTTTTAACCTCTAAAGTAAAAGATTCGAATTTTTTGATGAGTTTACCATATGTTATCAGGATCTCCATATCCTGTCTTTGTTTAGGTGGATGAGCAAAAAACTCTATTTTCTCTCCGAAACGTATATTTTCTTCTTTTAGATAGCCTGATAGATATGTGTTGATTGCATGTCTAACAGTTCTAGGTTGGGTTACTACTCCATAGGCTCCTTCATCTCCATATACTAGATGTACTGTATCGCATAATAAATCTAATACAGCTAAATCATGTTCTACAACCATAACTTTTTTACTTTCAGATAACTTTTTAATTATACGAGCAACTTTTATACGCTGATGAATGTCGAGATAAGAAGATGGTTCATCAAAGAAATATAGATCTACATCTTTTATCAAAGCTGCAGCTATGGCTGTTAGTTGTAATTCTCCACCGGATAGTGTACCATCAGATATCTCTTTATCTAAAATTTTCTCTAAACCTAATTCGGCTATTATATCATCAAATCTATCTGTTGTATCGATTTTCTTTAAAATATCTCCTATTTTTCCCTTCATAACTTTTGGTAGTTTATCTACATACTGTGGTTTAATGACACTTTCAAATTCATTAGAAGCAATATATTTAAAATGCTCATATAACTCTGTACCTGAGAAGTAATCTAAAACTTTATCCCAACTTGCTTCAGAATCGTAGTCTCCAAGATTTGGAATTAGTTGACCTGATAGTATTTTGACAGCAGTGGTTTTTCCTATCCCATTAGGTCCAAGTATTCCAACGCAGACACCTTCTCTAGGATATGGTAATCTGAATAATCGGAAACCGTTTTTACCAAACTGATGTATGAGATCTCTATCAAGAGCTTCTGCTAATCCTATGATTTTTATAGCATCAAATGGACATTTATGTACACAGATACCGCAGCCGACACATAGATTTTCAGCGATAACAGGTTTACCATCCTCGCCAATAGTTATAGTTTCATCACCAGCTCTAACCCTAGGGCAATATTTTATACATTCTAGTGAACAATTCTTAGGTTTGCATCTATCTCTGAGTAAAGCTGCTATTCTCATCCTGTAAAGGGGGAAAATTAAAGGTTATTAAAACATTTTCATTAAACTAAGGATGATTTTTGATAGAAAGAATCTTTTAACATATGAGATTAATCTAGAATAAAAGATTGGAGGATACAGAGGAGGGTTAAAATAAATACTTGGTGAAGAAAACATAGATACAACAGTTAGAATGTAAAGACTCATAAGGAAGGAGGTTGGAAAGTTTCTTAAGATAGTAGTAGAAGCTTTGTCAGTATCAAGAGGAGGATAATATAGGAACTAGGGCTAAACTCTATAGAGATATACAAGAGGCTATAAACTATAAATATAGATAGGAAAAAATAGGGTTTTATTGAACAGTTATAATTTGTTTATCTGACGCTATTTTATTCATAGCGTAATCCCATGCTTCAATCCAATATTCTATGGTTTCACCTGTTTTAAATACTCCAAGTTCATACCCATATATAGGTTTGTTAGATTGATTCCGTAGTGGATCCTCTTGATGTCTACTTTGAGGCGGATTATCAGCGTATCTTTCCATCTCTTCTATTCTCTCTGTTGAATTATATATCCAGTGTATTAAAACCTTTTTCACAGGATATAGTTTATCACCAGTGACATTGGCATATACAACTATGATGCTTTTATTATCTGGTTTTAAAGGTGTATATGAGACATTATTAATATAGGGTTTCCAGTTATTATCTGTATCATTTATAACTATAGGTATACTTTTATTGTAAAAGTTATCTGATATATCTACTGCGGTTATCTCTATAAAATGTATACCAGGTTTTATATTATCTAGGTTGAAATTTATAGTCCAGTTTTCTAAACTAGTTCTCTGTTTGAGATTATCTATACTAATCTCAGTATATTTTACATCTGATTCATCCCATGTTTCTCCTCTAATAGTTAAACTGGGATCATCAGTTATTTGATATAAATCTGGTTTTTCTATGTTAATTATAGGAGGATTTCTATCAATTAATATCACTGTTCTGCTATCTATGGCATCCTCAGAGGTGGCTTTGATAATATATTCTCCTGGTTTCATCCTACTGGTATTCCATATATACTCCCACTGTCCAGATGGTAAGATAATATTTTTATCATCAACTATAAGTGTTGTATTATGAGAGGCTATCCCTCTAATATCTATTAAATCCCCTACATTGAATATAGGTTTATCAAAGAGATCTGGTACAGGTTTTATGATATTAACATAGCTTTCATCTACATCTCCTTTCATTGTAGCATCTATATCTACAAGTAGATGTGTATACTGATTTGGATTATAGAATATTATATACCAGTTTTCTCTATCTCCATTGAAATTTATCTCTTCTCTATATGATATTCCATGTTTTATATAATCAAAGGGTTTACCGTTTTTAAAACGTTCTAGGTTCTTTTCATCTACTATAAACCATTCAACTTTACCATTGCATTCTCTTCTTCCTATCTCCATTGTTTTTAGATTCCTCTGAAATTGAAATCCTTTGGTTTGTAGAGAGATGTTAAAATCATAGTTTCCACTTGGTGTACTTATCTTATTACCCTTATATTGTCTACTTAAACTAGGTATTGTTATATTGAATGTTTTATTTTCTGGTTTAGATAGAAAACGTATAGATAGTGGTATAAAATTATCTGGGTTTTGAACTAGAAATATGTATTCATGGCTTTTACCTAGATTGAATATACATCTACCGTTAACATCGGTGTAATTCCATATTGATATGAGTGGAAATTTGATACTTTCAGGTATCTCTTCTATCTTCCTCATTATAGTTTCATTTAGTTTTTCTAGAATTCTCCCATTTAATATATTTGGTATTTTATCCCATATGTTTTCTATTATCTCTTTAGCTTTATTCTTATACCAAGTAGTATCTAGTATTCCTTTTACAAGAGATGTTATCAGTATTCCATCTCGTGGATTTAAACCTAAATCTTTTACATTAAATACTATTTTAACTCTATCATCTGATGGTATATATGTTGGTGTTACATCAGATATTATACTATCTCCCCTCCAGGTGTAAACTGAAGACATATGTTTACCCCAGCCTTTAGCATATACCATAGGTATATCAACTGCTCCACCACTATCAGTCCACCAGTTATCATTTTGATGCCATCCTTCATCATAAAATGCCCTCCATACATGATCCTCAGCTATATTACATACTCCTATAGATGGTACCAATACAGTTCTCAATGCGGCGATAGCTAATCTTTGAATTTCACCGCACCAACCATTATGTTCATGAGCGATTATATTAGGTTGATTAGGTCTATCCCCTCTTGCTTGAAAGGGAATTGTTTTTCCAATCCAGTAGCTTACTGCTTCGACAGCTGTAGGATGTTCTTTTATACACTCTCTCCATATCCTATTTGCATATTGGATATATGATTTCTCATCCCATAAGAATGGTATATCTCTAATCTTTTCTTTCAATAGTGGATATCCAATATCATTATGATAGAATAGATATGATCTCCAAGATGAATTGTATATCTTCTCCGCTGATTCTCCTAATAACTTTGGATGAACTATATACCAATAATATGTCTCTGATGGCAATATCCTCGTCTCTATAGATTTATTTGCTAAAATATTATATTTTATTGTTGAACCATAGTTTCCATCATGATTATCAAAATCTATGACATCAGCATATTGTATATATTTATCTAATTCGTATAGTTTCTCTACATTCTCTTCTAAAACTTCTACAGATGGTATCTCTTTTAGTGGAGAATATGCTATAGAAAATGCAATTTCATCTGTAAATCTTTTATCTGATTTTAGTATGAGATCTGCATATACCTCTGGGTTATCCATATGTTTAAATTGGTATGCTAATGCTCTATGCATCCATAAAGGTGTTCTTACAATTGCATCTCTAATTTTCTCTGAGAAATTATATCCCATTCTATGATCTATAGTAACTTTTTTTTCATCCGGTGAAAATCTAATTATAGAATAATTTTGAGGTTCCAATTCTAATTCTTCACAAAGAGATGTAATAACATTATTTTGCATATATTTATATGTATCTGTATCTAAATATATAGGTATATGTGCAGATATATATATAGATGAGGTGCTAGGTGAGATTATACCGAGGAGTAGGATTAAGATAAGTATATTAGACAGAGTTTTCATAGACTATACACCTGCTTTTTTAATTGAATTAATAAATATATGACTCCAATATATTTATAAGTATTCTTTATAGTTTCTGCGTGCAATATTTATTCATAGAACATCTTCTACATCTCTCAGGTGAATCATGATTTCTAACAACTTTTTTTGTTTTTATAACCCTTCTCATCTCTTTTAAGGTGTTTTCTAATTCAAATCTAAGTTTTGGATCAAATGGTATAGTAAATTGTCTACCTGTATCATAATATACAAGTATACCATATGGTGTAAATCTATGATAACTTTCTTCCACTAATTGACAATAAGCTGCTAATTGCATTACATGGTTTTTCTCTGGTTGAAGATGTAAACCTGTTTTAACCTCAACTGGTATAAGATAATCTTTTTGTCTAACGATATAATCTGGTTTACCAGTTAATCTATATTTTGATGAAAATAGTAATTCACCTGGTTTATGTATATCAACATATTTTATTTCTCCTTTCTGTATAGAATATCTTTGTTTGATGTGAGATATATGAGTTCTAAGTATAATTGATATAAGGAAAAATAGTATTCCAATTATAAGAATAATCATAGGAAGATTCATAGGAAACTCTCCTGTAGAATTAGTATGAAAGCTATGAGAATTAAGATTGTACCTGTAACTTCTAATAGTAGAGTGATTTTTCTTCCTCTATCTAAACTATCAATTGTTTTCCCAAGTTCTATATGTTTCCTATGGCCTTCTTCAAATATCTTTTCATCTGGTTTATATCCCTGCCTTTGTAGATACCATGCAACTGAACAGAAAAGATATTCTGATAACTCTGATGATCTTATATAAGGTGTTTTTATCTTATTTGGCATACAATTGAATTCCTATCTACTATTA
>QMTB01000101.1 GCA_003649845.1 Thermoplasmata archaeon
ATCATCCTCAGTTTCCTCAAATAGCCAAGTTGTAAGATACCTCTCTCCGGTATCTGGTAAAACAACTACGACTAGTTTCCCTTCATTCTCAGAGCGACTAGCTACTTTCACTGCTGCATGCATAGCAGCACCAGAGGATATACCAGCTAGTATACCTTCTTCTCTAGCTAATCGTTTACTCATAATACCCGCATCTCTACTTGAAACAGTTATAACTTCATCTATTATTTCTATATTAAGAACCTCTGGTATGAATCCTGCTCCGATTCCTTGAATACTATGTAGCCCAGGTTCTCCTCCAGATAACACCGGTGATTCAGATGGTTCTACTGCAATAATTTTTACTTCCGGTTTCAATTTTTTTATGGTTTCACCAACCCCTGTTAAAGTTCCTCCAGTTCCAACTCCTGCTATAAATATATCTATTTTCCCATCAGTGTCTCTCCATATTTCTTGACCTGTAGTTCTTCTATGGATATCTGGATTAGCAAGGTTTTTAAATTGTTGAGGCATAAAATATCCCTCAGGATTCTCAGAGAGGATTTCATCGGCTTTTTCAATAGCACCTTTCATACCTTTTTCACCAGGTGTAAATATTATCTCTGCACCAAAGATTTTCAATAGTTTCCTCCGTTCAATACTCATCGTATCTGGCATAGTCAAGATACATCTATATCCTTTAACTGCTGCAACCCATGCTAAGGCTATACCAGTGTTACCTGAGGTTGGTTCTATTATAGTCATTCCCTTCTTTAGAACACCTTTCTCTTCTGCTGCATTAATCATAGCGAGGCCGATTCTATCTTTTACACTTCCACATGGATTGAAACTTTCTAATTTAGCAGCTATTTTACCAGGTAATGCAGATGAAATTCGATTTATCCAAACAAGTGGGGTATCTCCTACTAGATATGTCATATCTTTTGCTATTCTCATTATATCTCATCTCTCCATAATTTTTTTTTTATTTAAATCCCTTCACCAAACATAAACTGTTGAACCCTTGTTCTATATTGAACTATTCTCGATCCAGGTGGTACATCTTTTGTAATCCATACATTACCACCTATAACACTTCCTTTACCTATACGAACACGTCCTACTATAGTAGCTCCAGAGTATATAATAACATCATCCTCAACTATCGGATGCCTAGGGATTCCTTTTACAGGGTTACCATCTTTATCTAATGGAAAACTTTTGGCACCCAATGTCACTCCTTGGTAGACTCTGACGTTTCGACCTATTATACATGTTTCTCCAATTACTATACCTGTACCATGATCCATGAAGAAATATTCTCCTATATCTGCACCAGGATGTATATCTATACCAGTTTCTGAATGAGCCATCTCAGTTAATATCCTAGGTATAAGAGGAACCTCAAGTTTATAGAGCTCATGAGCTACTCTATAGTTTACAAGAGCTCTTATACTAGGATAGCAGAATATGGTTTCTCCTGTACTTTTTGCAGCTGGATCTCCTCTATAGGCAGCTTGTACATCTGTAGAAAGCATTTTAGATATATAAGGTAATTTTTTAATCAATCCAAGCGCTGTTTCTTCTGCTTTCTCTTGACATTCTTTCATATCTTTATCGGTATTTATACATTCAAAACAGAATCCTCTTAAGATCTGCTCTGATAATAAATGGTATACTCTATCTATAGAAGCACCTATGCGATGGTGGAGTGTTTTTGATGTAAAAGTAGAATCACCATAATAACCGGGAAATAGAACACCTCTCAATGTATACATTACCTCGTTTAATTTATCTATAGATGGCATCTCTGCAAAATGATTGATATCAGAAGAATGATAAATACTATCTCTACAGAGCTCTCTAACTACATCCTCAATAACATCTCCAGGGTTACTATCAAATTTCTCTTCCATTTTCCTCTCCTCCGTAATTTAAAAAGATTTCATCTAAAAAATCTATCTCAGAGTTTATATGCCATGCATCATCTATTTTCATGAAATCTACTATTTTATTGACTCTACCTTTAGCATCTCTTAATTTTACCTTTACTTTTTTATGCATTTTTGCATCACTATATCTAATACATAGATTTCCTGTTTCTTCAATATCCCTTCTATTTTTTCCTTTTCTAAGTAATGTGATTGGACTTCCTGTATCAACTACCTCTAACAATATATCTTCTTCTCTAGCAAATCTCTGTATAATCTGATTCTCCATTTCGTTTCTTCCAACAACTACTTTTGATCCACTAGGTAACCGGAAATGCCTACCATATCTTAGTAGACGCAACTCCTCTAAACTATCTTCTCCATGTTGGAATGCATCTCTAATTCTTTCTGCAAAGTTTGGATCAGTTAATCTACATCCTCCAGCAGGACATGGATAATCCTTTATATTAAATTCCTCAGCCAGTTTCATCTGAGTTATTCTTCTTCTACCAGTGATCGCTAAGAGTTTTTCTCTATCTACTAAACCTGATTTCTCAGGCAAAGTTGGTTCAAGTAATCTAGCTGAAAGAGGTCTTAAAACTAAGCCTTCTAAACCAGATTCTTTTTCAATAATCTTCATAGCTCGTCTATGTTGAGACATGGGGTCTCTGTCCCAATACCTCTCCTGTGAATATAAAAGAAGCTCCTATCTCCTGCATGAACTTCTTTGCCCTCTGAAACATAAATATTCTACAGTCTATACATGGATTCATATTCCTTCCATAACCATATTTCGGATTCTTTATTATATCTATGTAATCTCTATCAACCTTGATTATCTTCAATGGTATCCCAAATTTTTCTGCCACTTTTTTTAGCTTCATGTTGGCAACCCTTTCTAGTGCAGGTACAGAAAGGCGTAATAAAGTTTAAAGCATATACATTGATACCTTGATCTAACATCAACTTAACAGCTAATGAGCTATCTAATCCACCTGATAGTAAACCTACTGCTTTAATCATAATCCTATATACCTCGCATATAGAGATTTTGCAGTTTTTTCATCCTCTGCACCGTATATAATCGCCCTTCCATTTCTAAAAATATTTATCTCATAGTTTTTAATTTTAAATTTTAGAAGAACTTCATCGATACTTACCTCTCCTATTGATTCTAATTCCTGTTTCAATTCCTTGAATGAAATCTTATTACTACCTGCAGGAGTGATTTGAAATCCATCTGTTCCACAGAGTTTTATTATCGATGTCTTCAATTCTGATTTTAGGAACTGGAAATTATGTTTGACACAACACTCACAACTCTCATTTTTCTTAATATTTATAGAGTGAAATTCATGAGTCCATATATCATAAACTATTAGATGTCTATTGAAATTGTTTTTATCTAGCAGTATTTTGATTGCCTCAGTAGTTTCTATAGATGCAATTACAGTTGGAATGGAATTTAATACTCCAAGAGTATCACAAGTTGGTAGTGAACCTGCCTTGGGTAGATTAGGTAGAATACATCTAAAACATGGGGTTTTACCAGGAAGGATATTCATACTCATACCTTGAGTCCCCACAGCACCCCCATATATCCAAGGTATATCATGTTTGATACAAGCGTCGTTTATCAAAAAACGAGTTAACATATTGTCTGTTCCATCTAATACTATATCCATATCCCCAATTATCTTCTCTATATTTTTAGCTGTAACATCCTCAATTACCGCTTCTATCTCTACATCAGCATTTATACACCTTAGTTTATCAGTAGCAGCTGATGCTTTTGGTAAACCTATATCCCTTTCATCATACAGATTCTGTCTTTGTAAATTACTTAATTCAACTAGATCTCTATCAACTATTCTAACGAAACCTATTCCAATTCTCACGAGATTATTTGCAATAGTACTACCAAGTGCACCACACCCTATTATAACTACTCGACTATTGAATAGTTTTCTCTGTCCTTTTTTACCTATTTCTTTTAGTATAATTTGTCTGCTATACCTCTCATCTCTATCATATATCCTATCTTTCTTCTCAATTGGAATCATATTTTTTAACCCTTAATTATGTTAAAATCACCGTTAATTCTATATACTTCTCCACATATTTAGAATTAACGATTGTTAAGTATAGACTGTACAGGAATAATCAAGGAGGTTCTAGAGTCGATGAATCCTCTAGTTAATCCAAACATTATGTTACCCTTCATCAAAAGCTATCTAATAGAGCGTAATCGAATAGAGAGGATGAACGAGGGACAGCTGAAGAGATATAAAGATAAACTTCTAAGAAGAATGGTTCAATATGCATACACCGTACCACTTTATAGAAGGAAATATAAAGAGGCAGGAGTCCACCCAGAGGATATAAAAGGTATAGAGGATATATACAAACTGCCATTTATATCAAGACAAGATTTAAATAAAGATTTTCCAGATGGGATAATACCTCCTAGTTTTAATAAAAACGATGGTTATATAATATGTACAGGTGGTACTACAACCAAATACTGTTGTAACAGTGGAGCACAACCAGTGTGCATATATACAGATGCCCTATCTCTACTTAAAGGTTCTATAATTACCTTTAGAAGTAATAAAGCCTTTGGATTCAACTGGAGGAAAACCAAGTTTGCACATATAGGAAATTTCAATCCTTTCAAATATGATAAAGTCTTCGAGAAAAATATTATTTCACCAGCTCGAAGATTCTTCTCTTTTAAAAATTATCTATCTATGCAAGCATCTAATAAAACAATGGAGATAATCAAGAAACTAGAGAATTTCAAACCAGATGTAATAATATCATATCCCGCTATATTTCAAGATATAGCTTATCTCAAAAGAAAAGGATATGGCAGGGAGATAAAACCTAGAATCCTTCTAGTAGGAGGAGCAATGCTAGATGAATATACTAGAAGTTATGTAGAAGATGCTTTTGGATGTAAAATGTATAATACCTATGCATCTTGTGAATCCGGAGCAGAAATAGCATTTGAATGTAAATATAGAAATTGGCATATTCATGATGATTTCTTTCACATTGAAGCTATAGATGAAGATATGAAACCTGTAGCTCCAGGTGAGAGAGGGCGTATCGTTCTAACTAAACTATGGGGTAGAGGAACACCTATCATAAGATATACTGGTATGAATGATTGGATAACACTAGGGAATGGAGAAAAATGTTCTTGCGGCTTAAAAAGCCCTATTTTTGGGAGACCAGTTGAAGGTAAGATATCTTTTAATATAGTTTTACCAGATGGACAGATTATTCCTCCTAGTAGATTCTTGTTTATATCAGAGATTTTACTTAACCTAGGTACTTTCAAAGTGAAAAGATTTCAGATTATTCAAAAGAAAATCGATGAGATAGATATATTATTGGTAATCGATAGAGATCTTAAAGAGGATAAACCATCTTTTGATGAGATGGCAAAAAGGATAAAAGAAAGATATCTCAAAGAAACAGGTCCTGAGGTTGAGATAAATGTCATAGAAGTTGAAGAGATAAAGGAAGAAATCTCTGGAAAACCTGCACCTATTCTTATCTCTTATGTAAATCAAGATAAATGTGTAATATGAAGGTATTAGCTAGAGGTGATGGAAAATAAAAGGAAATACTGGTTTAAAACTGCTTGAACATTTTCGAAACCCGAGAAATGTTGGTATAATTGAAAATGCGGATGGTTATGCATGGGGAGAAAACCCGTTTAATGGATATAGAACAGATATATATCTCCAAATAGAGGATAATAGAATATTAGATATAAAATTTAAAGCAGTAGGTTGCATAGCTACGATAGCATCTGCATCTGCTTTATCCGAGATAGTCAAAGGAAAAACATTAGAAGAGCTTATAGAAAGAGAGGATTCCTTCAATTTTTTAATGAATTTAGTGGAAGAAGAGTTAGGTTCTATACCTAAGGAAAACTGGCATTGTCTACCAACAGTGATTCAAATAATGTTAAATGCTCTAAAAGATTATTTAGAAAGGATAAAAGATGTTAATAGGAT
>QMTB01000102.1 GCA_003649845.1 Thermoplasmata archaeon
AATATAATACTGATAGGAGAAGCATGGATGAAAGGAATAAAATTTTCAGATCTAAAAACTATAAAAATTAGAGGTAAATATTTTAAAAAAAATCCTTGGTTCATCTCCAGATTCTCTGCTGAGAGCATACAATGGTATACTAGATGGAGTCCTCGATTTTAGAGGACAGCAAATCATAAAAAAAAATATATATGCGATAGAGGCGGCTCTTTAAAGGCTTTGAAAGAATTAGAGAGACACTACAAGAAGTATCCAAGAGATTATATGCTACCATTATTTCTAGATAATCACGATATGAATAGGATATCATATGAATGTAAAAATAGAAGAGATAAATTAATGGAAGCTATACGTATACAATTTTCAGTAGATCAACCAGTGATAATATATTATGGAACAGAACGAGGAATGACACAGGATAGGTCTATCTGGAGTGAAAAACCCCATGGGGATTTATTAGCTAGACAACCAATGCAATGGAATAAAAACGATGAAGCACTTTTTAGTTTATATCAAGAATTGATAAAAAAAAGACATTCTAATATTGCATAATTCTCCAGATTACCACTAATACTTTCACTTATCTAATACACAAATATATAAATCCCTTTAGTATTAAGAATCAGCTTGGTTGTAGATTATGGGTAGCGAGATAGGTAATGTTAGAGAAATCGATCAACTTCCTGGAGTTGGACCAGCAACTGCAGAGAAACTTAGAGAAGCAGGGTATTCAGATTTAATGAGTATAGCTGTTGCTTCACCAAGAGAACTAGCAGAGGCAGCAGAGATAGGAGAAAGCACCGCATCTAAGATAATTATAAATGCTAGAAAACTGGCGGATATAGGAAATTTTGAAACAGGAACTGTACTAATGGAGAAACGTTCAAAAATAGGTAAGATAACCACAGGTTCAAAGATGTTTGATGAATTATTAGGAGGGGGATTTGAAACTCAATCAATAACAGAACTTTTTGGAGAATTTGGCTCATCTAAAACACAGATAGCACATCAATTATGTGTAAATGTGCAACTTCCAAAAGATCAAGGTGGATTAGAATCTCATGCATTTTTTATAGATACAGAGAATACCTTTAGACCAGAACGTATAGTACAGATGGCTGAAGCCTATAGTTTAGATCCAGATGAGGTTTTAGAGAAAATACATGTTGCAAGGGCATATAATTCTAGTCATCAGATGCTTTTAGTTGAAAAGGTAATAGATCTATCAAAAGAAATCCCTGCGAGATTATTAATTGTTGACTCTCTTACTGCTCATTTCCGTGCAGAGTATGTGGGGAGAGGAGCACTTGCAGATAGACAGCAGAAGTTAAACAAACATATGCATGACCTTCTAAGATGGAGTGATCTAAATAATGGAGCGGTTTGTGTAACTAATCAAGTTTCATCAAAACCAGATACCTTCTTTGGTGACCCGACAAGACCTATAGGTGGACATATAGTTGGTCATACTGCGACTTTTCGAATATACCTAAGGAAGAGTAAAGGTCCTAAGCGAATAGCTCGACTTATTGATTCTCCTCATCTACCAGAAGGTGAAGCTGTATTTACAGTAACAGAAAAAGGAATTCGAGATTAGAAAGATTTAAATCTCTCTATAGTCTATCTTACTTTATAGCGAAGGTGATTGAATGGCATTTGAATATAAAGGATGGAAACTTTATTGTAGAGAAGTAAAACTTAGAAGTGGCCGTACTCAGACGATATATTTCTTTAGCAAGAGGGAACCTAAAAGTGGTGAACCTTGCGATAAACCTCCAGGTTATACAGTTGGAGAAAATAAAAGGACAGGTTTACCCTATCTGAAGAAAGAATAGAATCTTAAACCTCTACTTTTATTTTTTATTTATAATTCCTAGTATTTTTATATGAATTATTGCTTCTGGATTTCCATATGATACTTACTGTTGGTTTCATAGTGAATCCTATTGCAGGTATGGGTGGACGCGTTGGTTTAAAAGGAACTGATAATGTAGTTGAGGAGGCGAAGAGAAAAGGAGCTAAACCAGTGTCGCCTTTCAAAGCTAGAGAAGCAATCAAAGAATATGTTGAGAAATACAACGACGATATAAGATGGGTGACATGCAGTGGAATAATGGGAGAAAATATTCTTAGAGAAAATGGCATAAAATCTGTTGAGGTTATATATAATGTTACATCGCGAGATACATCTGCAAAGGATACAAAGAATGCCTGTAAACTTTTTGTTGAATATCCAGTTGATCTAATAGTATTCTGTGGTGGAGATGGAACCGCTAGAGATATAACTTCTATTGTTGGAACAAGAATCCCTATACTTGGTATACCCTCTGGTGTTAAAATGCATTCCGGGGTATTTGCTATCAACCCAAGAATAGCTGCTAGAGTTATACATGAGTTTGCAAATCATAAACTAACAGTTGGTGATGTAGAGATAATGGATTTAGATGAAGAGAAATATAGACAAGGAGAATGGAACATCAAATTATTTGGAATAGCAAAGGGTATAGTAGAACCTATATATGTTCAAGTAGGAAAGATGTCTTTTGAATCTATACCTGAGGATGATATCAAAGATGAATTAGCGGAGTATATAGAAGATGAAATGAAGGATAATCCAGAGTATGTATATTTCTTTGGCTCTGGTAGTACAATAGATTATATAGCTAGAAAACTAGGTTTATCTAATACATTACTTGGTATAGATGCAGTGTATAGAGGTAAAACTATTGCTCAAGATTTAGATGAAAAAGGAATACTAGATATACTTGATAGATATCCTAAAGCGAAACTTATACTTAGTCCAATTGGAGCACAAGGATTCATACTTGGGCGAGGAAACCTTCAAATTAGTCCTAAGGTTATAAGAAAAATAGGTATTGATAATATCATTGTTGTTGCTACTCCATCTAAACTAGCAGCTACACCGCTTATAAGAATCGACACAGGGGATAAAGAAATTGATAAACTTTTCGCTATGAAAGAGCAGATGCTTGTCATAATTGGCTATAGGCTTATGAGGGTTGTAAAGATTCAGACCAACAACATTTAATAACACCATTTATATTCCTGAGAATACTTCCCGATATGGGGAGAGGCATAAATGAATTTGATACGGAGGAGTTTAAATGAGAGAGATGACTGAATTCCTAGGTAGAGAATATGAAGAAATGGAGAAACAAGGTTTAACATGGGTCATCAAAAGCCTTAATGGCCCATCACAGCCACATGTAGAGGTTGAAGGGAAAAAATGTATAATGCTTGCGTCTAATAATTATCTAAATTTAGCTAACCATCCAAAACTTAGAGAAGCAGCAATAAAAGCTATAGAGAAGTATGGTGCAGGTGCAGGTTCAGATTGGTCTATAGCTGGAACTATGGATATCCACATGGAGCTCTATAAGAAGATAGCTGAATTTAAGGGTACAGAAGATGCAGTGACATTTCAAACGGGTTTTGCTGCAAACGCTGGTTTAATACCTCAACTTGCAGGTAAAGGAGATCTACTTATATCTGATGAACTTAACCATGGTTCTATCATAGATGGTGTTAGACTTTCAAAGGCTGAGAGAGCAGTGTACCCTCACTCTGATATGGGAGCACTTGAAAAAGTATTAGAAGAGGCTAATAAAAAGGATTATCGAAGGGTTATAATATTGACAGATGGAGTATTCAGTATGGATGGAGATATAGCTAAAATGGATGAAATCCATAAACTAGCAGAAGAGTATAGAGCTATGATATACGTTGATGATGCACATGGAGAAGGAGTACTTGGAGATGGACATGGTATAGGTAGACACTTTGATTTAGAGAAGGAGATACATTTCCAGATAGGAACTTTTTCTAAGGCTTTTGGAAGCTTCGGTGGTATGCTAGCTGGATCAAGTGATTTAATAAAATTTGCCTATAATAAATCTAGAACCTGGCTTCTAAGTGCAGCTTTTCCACCGCATGTTGCAGCAGCAAACATTGCAGCCTTAGAAGTAGTTGAGAAGGAAAAAGATAGAGTAAAAAGACTCTGGGATAATACAAAATACTTTAAGAAGGAAATAGAGAGTCTGGGCTACGATACAGGTAACTCTCAAACACCAATTGTACCTACTATAGTTGGCGATAGTAAAAAAGCAAAACAACTTGCAGAGAAACTATACGAGGAAGGAATATTTGCATTAGCTATAGTATATCCAATGGTTGCCAGAGATAAAGCTAGAATTAGAAATCAGATGAATGCAGATTTCAATAGAGAAGATTTAGATACAATACTTAATGTCTATGAGAAACTTGGAAAAGAGTTAAAGATAGTATGAGCATAGATATACATCATATAGCTATACAACGTAACAATAAAAATAGAGCAATAGAATTCTTCGAAAAACTACTTGGATACAAACTAGTGAAAAACTCTCTTCTCCCCCCTCTTCTTTCTAGAGGAATCTTCGATATAGATGAAGAGGTTGAGATGCTTACTTTTTCAAATAGAAATATAAATATCGAGGTCTTTATAACTGATAGAAAGATAAACAAAAGTTTCGCACATATATGTTTATATGTAGAAAATCTAGAAGATTTCCTTAGTAGATGCAAGGAGATGAATCTTAAACCTTTTTCTATAGATAAAGATGGGCGTAAGATATTTTTTGTCAGAGATGAGGGTGGAAATCTATTTGAAATTAAACAAAGGTAGAGGAAACGTTACATGGACATACGAGAGTTTGGTGAAGTCGAAATTGGGTGGGGAGTACAGGGAACTGTAGTAGTCACATGTTCACTGTTATAGGCAACGAAACATAGTGAGTGTAGTCGGTGGAGGGATACCATTCATTTATTTTTAATATTCCTTACTCGGTATTCTGCCTTCGCTTCTCTTTCCTTAAGAACTTTTTCTATCCAACGTACACCGAAGAGATAGTGCATTGATATGCCGATCCCCCAACCTATGAGTGGATAGAAGAACCAAATAGCCTCAGGAGAATATATGAGATTAATGACTATCAACATGGCGTTAACAAATATGTATATTACCAAATGGACCAGAAATCCTCTCTTCTCCTCTTCTTTTCTTATTTCTCTATATGCCTCTTTGTACTCTTCCAAAGATATTTGTTTTGTCATTTTTATTTATCTCCTTCTTCATTATTAATTATTGTTTCTTTTAAGTATTTTGTTTCGGCCGTCTCGAGGTCGATTGCATATAACGTCTGCATATAACGTCTATTTTTTTATTATAATCAGCTTATACCGGTTTTCTCCTGTAGTATTTTCTCGATTTTTTGATGAGGATCCGTATCATATGAGGTATCAGTATGAACATTTGACTGAGATGGTGACCAACTAGTAGAACTCTTAGATGATGAGAAAAACTGGAATGCTTGCGATAAAAATTTTTGCTCTTCAGCGGTTGGTTTCCAAGATATACTGTTTTCTCTAAGCGTTATATTTGGAGCATTAGGATTTAGATGTGTTATAAGCGTTAATGTATTTGTAATTGGATCCTTCGCTATCTCTAATCTTATGTAAATATTTCCATCTGGCATCTCTCATCCCACTCCGTATTATGATACTGTAATATACTTAGGGGTATTAATTGTTTCGTATTAATAAAGTATCCCATCGTCTTATAATTTATTGGTAAATATTTAAACCCTCCTTTATACAAATCAGGTTAATGGTCTTATATTAGACCTCTTGCATAATAACAGTTTTTAATGCATAATGCATATCCCTCTACATCGGATGGGATGTAGAGATGCTAACCTATGAAAAATTATCAAAAAAACCAGGGA
>QMTB01000103.1 GCA_003649845.1 Thermoplasmata archaeon
GGTATACCAAGGTGGATTGGATCAAGGTAGTGTTATAGATATTCATTTGCTAAAGCATATTGGGTTATCCAATTTCTAACTACTTTTCTATATATTCTTTAGTCTAGCATTTCAAATTTCTCTACTTAGATCTAATAGAAAATTAAACAGTTTTTGACATAACATATTTTGTTATCCTAAAACCTCCTCTTTATTTATAGTCACAATCCATAGTTTCAGGTGGTTAGTCAAAAATGAGAAGTTAAAATACTTCTAATTAGGAAAGTATAAATAGAGTTTTCCTTATTTCATTTTGGAGATTAATAAAAACTGGGATGCAGTATATAGATATCAAGATTTGATGACAATGATATTCTGGGTATGGGATGCATGAAAGGTAGGATAGATAATATTTGGAGGATGAATATTTGAAAAAGAAAAATCTATCCAATAGAAAAAAATTGGTTACTTCTTCCGAAGTTTTTTTCAAAAATAATAAAGAGGAGACAGCGAGGGAGAAAGAGACTATCAATGTGAAAGATACTAGTAAGTCTACTAAAAAAACCGCTGATCATAGTAAAAAAAATGTAGATAAAATTTCTCTACTAAAAGATAGAGTGCCTAAGATACATCTGAAAAGAGAAGTTACTAAGAAAAAAAAGAATAAACCCTCTTTAAAGATAAAAAAGGATAAAAAGCAAACTAAAGTAGAGAAAACAGAACCTATAAAACAATCTAAAACTAAGAGAAGACTAACCGTTGATGATCTTAAAAATTTAGCTAGAGAAAAAGAAGGTTTAACGAAGGCTTGGGAGGAGATAGATTTTTATCCTCTACAAGAGCCTTTTGCTTATGCATATATATTGAGGAATAAAGATACTTTTGACCGTCACTATCTAGTTGTGGAATATCCTCTCTCAGAGAATGATTCCAAATTTATAGATTTCATCATTGAAACCCTTCAAACTATGGTTGTTGACACAGATGAGATTGATGAAAAGGGAGTAGAAGGTTTCCTAGAGCAGAGCGTTAGAAAGATTATAGATGAATATATGCTAGATGTTGAAGATCCAAATGGAATCTTGTATGTACTTAAACGAGATTTGTTAGACCTAGGGAAGCTTTCTCCTCTTATGAAGGATCATCTAGTTGAGGATATATCTTGTGATGGAGCTGGTATACCTGTTTATGTTTATCATAGAACTCATGGTTCTATTCGTAGTAATGTTATATTTAATGATGAAGATGAACTCTCTGGTTTTGTTATTAGATTAGCTCAGAAATGCGGTAAACATATCTCTATAGCTCATCCAATGCAAGATGCTACTTTACCAGATGGTAGCAGAGTACAGATGACTCTCAGCAGCGAGGTTACAACTAGAGGCTCTACCTTTACTATACGTAAATTTAGAGAGAATCCATTTTCTCCTGTTGATATCATTAACTTCCATACGATGTCACCTGAGATGGTTGCTTATTTCTGGATGGCTGTAGAATACGGTGTCAATGCTTTGATATCTGGTGGTACAGCTAGTGGTAAAACCTCTACTTTGAATGCTATTGCCTTGTTTATCCCTAGAGAAGCTAAAATCGTATCCATAGAAGAAACCAGGGAAATTAACCTACCTCATCCCAACTGGATACCAGGTGTGGCTAGATCTGGTTTTGGAGATGTAGTTGATGGCAAGTTAGCTGGCGAGATAGATATGTATGATCTTATGAAAGCTGCTCTACGTCAACGTCCAGAATATATACTTGTAGGTGAGATAAGAGGTAGAGAAGCCTATGTATTATTTCAAGCTATGGCCACTGGTCATGTAACCTATTCTACAATACACGCTGATTCTATTAAATCTTTAATCCATCGTCTTGAAGGGGAGCCTATCAATATACCTAGGATAATGTTGCAATCCCTTGATATAGTTGCCCTTCAAACTATTGTAAGAGTGAAGAATAAACGCGGTAGAAGATGTACTCAGATTATAGAGATTATTGATATAGATCCAGTTACAAAAGAGATTCTAACAAATGAAGTATTTCGATGGGATCCAGTACAAGATAAGTTTACATACTCTGGTAAAAGCTATGTTTTAGAGAAGATAAGAGTGGAGAAGAATCTCAGCAGAGAGGAGATTACTCAAGAACTCAAGAATCGAACGCTTATCTTAGAGTGGATGCTTCAAAAGAATATAACCTCTTTTAAGGAAGTAGCTTCTATTGCCGCTAGCTATAGAGAGAAACCTGAGGATTTTATGAAAAAAATTGGGAAGGAAATATAGTTATGGTTAGGTTAACTGCTCTATGTACCTCATGCAAAACGAAGATATTAGTTGAGGGTAAACCTGGAAGGCAGAAGAGAGTTACTTGTAAAAAATGTAGGGAGAAGAGAATTGTTTTATTCGGAGAGAAGGATTCAGAGGAGTTAGCCTTCTACCCTCTAGAAGAGCCTTTTTCTTATGCGTCAATTGTTAGAGATATTGATTCTTTAGAGAAGTATTATCTGGTAATTCAACCTCCTTTGAAGAAGGATGAAAGAGAATTCCTAGAATTTGTATATAAACAGCTTATGGAAACATTAGATGTACGTTTAGATCAGGTGAAGGATAAAGCTGCAGAGTTTATACTATTGCAAGTTGAGAGAGTACTTAAGTCTCATAAAGTTGAGATTTCAGAGGATTTCAAAAAGAAACTTATGTATTATATTTTACAGCGTTTTCTAGGGTATGGTAAAATTGATCCTCTTATGCGTGATCCTAGGATTGAGGATATATCTTGTGATGGACCAGATGTACCAGTTTATGTTTTCCATCGAGATTATGGGTCTCTAGCTAGTAATGTTTTATTTAAAGATGAAGAAGAACTTTCAAGTTTCGTAGTATTATTAGCTCAGAAATGCGGTAAACATATCTCTATTGCTAATCCAATGCTTGATGCTACTTTACCAGATGGTAGCAGAGTACAGATGACTCTTAGCAGCGAGGTTACAACTAGAGGCTCCACTTTTACTATACGTAAATTTAGAAGTGATCCTCTTACTCCCGTTGATCTAATTAACTATAATACTATGTCACCGGAGATATTAGCGTTCCTATGGATGATTGTAGAACATGGTTTCAATGCTGTTATAGCAGGTGGTACAGCTAGTGGTAAAACCTCTACTTTGAATGCTATTGCCTTGTTTATCCCTAGAGAAGCTAAAATCGTATCCATAGAAGAAACCAGGGAGATAAACCTACCTCATCCCAACTGGATACCAGGTGTAACTAGACTTGGATTTGGGGAGGTAGTTGATGGTAGACTTATCGGTGAAATAGATTTATTTGATCTTATGAAGGCGGCTCTACGTCAACGTCCAGAATATATACTTGTAGGTGAGATAAGAGGTAGAGAAGCCTATGTATTATTTCAAGCTATGGCCACTGGTCATGTAACCTATTCTACAATACACGCTGATTCCACTCGAGCTTTAATCAATAGATTAGAAGGTAAACCTATCAATATACCTAGATCTATGATGCATTCCCTAGATCTAGTGATACTACAAGGTTTATATAAGGAGAGAGATAGAAGCATTAGGAGATGTAAACAGATTGTTGAACTTGTGGATATAGATCCACAAACAAATGAGGTTTTAACTAATACGGTTTTTAAATGGGATCCAGGTGAAGATGAATTTGTATACTCTGGTAAAAGCTATATTTTAGATAGCCTAAGGATAAAACTTGATATGACCTCTCAGGAGATGAAAGAGGAGATTGCTAGAAGAGTAGAGATTTTAAAATGGATGCAGAGGAAAAATCTTAGGGAATTTAAAGATGTAGCTAGGGTTGTAGATACATATAGAGAAAACCCTGCTCAGCTTTTAAAGGAGATAGAGGAGGATGCCCCTGTAGAAGAAATATTAGAGGAACATCAATTTGAAGAGAAAATAGATGAAATGTCTACTCAAAATAAAGGTTATGATATAAAAGAAAAACTCCATGAGATTACCTTATTTCTATCTCGATATAAATCTAAGAAAATTAAGAGGAGGGGTAGATAAAATATGACACCTATGCAGAAAATAGCCTATAGATGGTTTAAAAATTTTGTTAGTAAAAGAGTTGATGATAATCTAAAAAGATCTCTTCAATCCGCTGGAATGGGTATAAGAGGAGATGTATATCTATCTTGGATTATACTACTCTCTATAATAGGTTTAATAGTAACAGGAGTAATAGTAGTTGTTTTATTCCTAGTTTTATTTCCACTATTAGATATACCTTTTATATTAACGGTTTTATTCGCTCTGCTACCATTTATTGTAGGTGGCTTGATTTTAGTTGGTGGATTAGAATTACCTAACAGTAGAGCAAAACTTAGAGGTAGAAAGATCGATGTTAATCTACCATATGCTATAAACTATGTATCTGCCATGTCTTCTGCTGGTGTAACACCAACGGAGATATTCCATAGTTTATCTAAACAAGAGATATATGGAGAGATACAGAAGGAAGCCGCCTCTATATACAAGGATGTCTCTATACTAGGTAAAGATATTCTATCTGCTATTAGAGAAGCTGTTAAGCTTACACCTTCTGAGAAATTCGGAGAGTTTCTCCAAGGACTCATCGTTACTGTTACCTCTGGTGGTTCTTTGAAAAACTATTTTGTAGCAAAAGCTAAACAATATATGACGGAGAATAGACAACAACAGAGGCAGATGATAGAGAACCTCGGTATAATGGCAGAGAGTTATGTAACAGCAGCAGTAGCAGGTATACTATTGATGTTTATTGTTATACCTGTTATGATGATTATAAGTGGTGATCCAGGGCAACTTAACTTCCTATATATTATAATTTTTCCTATTGTTCCTATGATTCATGCTGGTTTTGCCTATGTTATAAGATCTATGACTTTAGGGGTGATATAAATTGATAGAGGTGCCTCAACCTAGTAGGATTCAAAAGTTGTTAATTACAGGGGATTTACCTAGATTAATAGTTTATATGGCTACTAGTGTCTCTGTTAGTGTTTTTATAATCCTAGGTTTACTATCTCTACTAGGAATTGCTAATCTAGGTAATTCAATGGATTTCTTTATATTTGCATTACTCTCCGGTACAGGTATCTATGGTATGTATGAGTATTTGAATCACCGTAGGATTAGTAAGATAGATGCTGTATTTCCAGATTTCATTAGAGATCTAGCGGCTTCTAGAAGAGCAGGTATGACTTTTACCAATGCAATTCTTTTTACATCTAAAGGTAACTATGGTTTGCTTACTAAGGAGATACAGAAGATTGCGCAGCAGATTTCTTGGGGTAGTAGTGTAGAGGAAGCATTAGAAAGTTTTGCCCGTCGTATAAATACAAAATCTGTTAGAAGAACGGTTTCTTTGATTATTGAAGCTAGTAGAAGCGGTGGTAACGTGGCAGATGTATTAGATGTAGCTGCACAAGATGCTAGAGAAATTAAGATATTAGAAGGTGAACGTAGAGTAGGGATGGCTTCTTATGTAATAGTAATCTATGTTGGAATGTATGTATTCCTAGCGATTATAGCAATACTCTCAGGTGTATTTATTCCAACGCTTACCAGTGGAGGTGCTTCTGGTTTAGCTACTGCCCTTGGAAGAAGAGGATTAGTTTCAGCAACTGCTATAACTAGTGTATTCTATCTTGCTACGATTGTACAAGCAATAGGGACAGGTTTAGTAGCAGGTGTATTTGAAGATGGACATATCAAATCTAGTGTTAAACATATCTTCATAATGGTTTTCTCAGGTTGGCTACTATTCAAATTATTCCTAGGAGTATAA
>QMTB01000104.1 GCA_003649845.1 Thermoplasmata archaeon
AAAAAAACTATTATTGCAAAAGTAGAATCTTTTTCAACTACCATAGTATCAAAACTTGAAACCTATGTGAAAGATTTCCCCAATATCGATGAACTACCAGGTTTCCACAGAGAGATATTACGTATAAATATTGATGTTGATATTCTTAGAAGGTCTTTAGGATCCATCTATTGGGCTAGAAAAACTTGTGAAAAAATATTTAAAACTCAGATTAGAAGTTTACGTAGATCAAATAATATAGAGTTCCTCATAAAGAAACAAAAAGAGATTTATGGTAGAATATCAAGTGTTGTAAAACAGGTAGATGAATCACTCCATATAGTAATAGAGGCGAATTCTATATTAAATTCTATACCAAATATAGAAGATATACCAACGGTTGTAATAGCAGGATATCCAAATGTTGGTAAATCCTCTCTACTTAGAATGCTATCCAAGGCCAAACCAAAAATAGCTTCCTATCCTTTTACAACAACAGAGATTCATATAGGACATATGTATGTAGAACTCTCAAGACATCTATCTAGAAAGATTCAGATTATCGACACTCCAGGTCTCCTAGATAAACCTTTATTAGAGAGAAATCCTATTGAGAGACAAGCTATAGCGGCATTAAAATATCTAGCTGATTTAATCATATTTTTGATTGATCCAACGGAAACCTGCGGCTATCCACTTTCCAATCAAAAAAATCTTCTCTCCTCTATAAAAAAACTATTCTCATCAGATATAATTGTTGTTGAAACTAAAAGCGATATACATAAAACAACCTCTAAAAATCTCAAAGTTTCTTGTATAACAGGAGAAGGAATAGATAAACTTAGAGATACTGTCATTCATAGGTTTTCCTAGATTTAGGTTTAGAGGAATATCTTTTAAACAATTGTATACTTATACCTATAAATACGAAAACTAGTGCAATCATAGTTATTATCTCGAAGAATGGGAATATTATTACTCTAACATATTTCTCGCTTGATATATGATGTGTTCCAAGGTTATCCCATGCTTCTATTCTAAAACTATAATATCCGCTGCCTTCAGGTGGTATAAAACTCCAAGCGAAGCTTCCATTTGTTAAATTTTCACCATATCTAGTCCAATTACTCCAAGTTTTATTATCTGGAGAGTATCTATAATATAACTGTAGTTTAGAAATTTCTGTTTCATTTACATGCACCCTTATAATAAATGTGTTATCCCAGTGGAAACTATTGAAATCAGATATATCTGGATCAAAAGGAGTTGTTCTCTTTAAATCCTTTATGATCTTCATTGCATTACTCATACTCTCTGTTTCATAGACGTTACCAAGAGTATCTGTTAATCTAAAATATATATAATAAGATTGATCCTCCAATAGTTGATTCCATTCATCTTCTGTTAGATTCCAAATAGGTGTAATAGTTTTATTATTAACATTATCCACAATGGTTTTCCATTCATTTATACCTTCAAAATTTAGCCTATATTCAACTTTATCAAGTTTATAGTCATCCTCAAATTTTACATCACTAAAAGTAGGGATCTCAGGTTCTGTGAATCTATATTCCAAGTTAAAAACAGGTTTATAAGGTGGATTAGGATCAAATAGAAATGCAACATCAGCTGTTCCAGGGAAATCTTCTGTATTATCGGCATTATCTATAGCTACACTGCATAACTCATATTCTCCACCATCATCTCTACCAATAGTGAAATCCCATTCATAAGGCGAAGTAGGATCTGATTTAAATTTATGCCAGCTGGTTTCTCCTTTTTTACGATAATATAGGTCAACTGTTTTAATTCCACTTTCATCATCAGCAGCATAAGCAGTTATATGTACAGGACTACTATTCGTTGCGCTAGGTACAGTATTATTTATATAGGAAGTAGGTTTGACTCTATCCATCGATATATTAAACCATTCTGAGTAATTACCATTCCCTGCCATATCCTCTATGTAGAATTGTATACTATTTGTAGAGATGATAGAGTTACTAAAAGATAGCTTTGATATATCTGCTGTTATAGTAACCTTTGAAGTTGTACCATTTCTACCAGTACATTCTGCATGTGCAGTATAGGTATGCCTACCAGATTGATCAGTATATTCTACTGTGTACTCTGCTGATCCAACATTTATACCTGATACGTTACCTTTTGTACCAATATCTTTTGCTTCTATCTTACATACAGGAGTGGATGTGTTTGTATACCTCGGTGAAAAGGTATCTGGATAAAAAACAGGTTTTGCTTCATCTCTGATAAATGTTATATTATGCCACTGTGAATATGTTTCATTACCACTAGTATCTTTTATACTAAATTGTATCTCCCAGTAGTTTTTAATTGGATCAGTAAAATTTAATAGTGAGAGATCCGCAGTGATCTTCTCTCTATCCTTTGTACCATTTACACCTGTACAGCTCGCATTAATCCAATCAGATGTATGTTTCCCAGTAGAATTCGTATATTTAAAACGATACTTAGCGGTTTTCGGCTGGAGACCTATTTTCTTATTCTGTACATCTATGCTACATATAGGTGGTATACCTGAGAAACTAAAACTAGATTCATAGAATATAGTTCCATTTGCCTCCACTGGAAGCCCATATGTTATCATCCAGTCATATAAAATAGCTTCACTAGATGTTGTATTAGCTTTAAAATCAGCTTTTAATTTTATAATCCTCTGATCCTTAATAGATTCTAGAGAAGAACCATTATGTAGATTATCCAATAGAACACGATTACTACTACTTAGTATACTAAAAGAAATATTGCTGTTAGTTGTAGTTGTCGTCGCATGGAACTTCTTCCACTCATAGCCTGGCAGTAGATGTATTGGGAGGGAGATCATATAACCAGTGTATTGCTCCCCTTCAGGAGTCTGTAGTTCTCCTCTACATACCATCATACCATTTTCAAGACAATATATTAATAATCCATCTGTTGTAATTGGTGATGATACAACCGGTAGATTCTCTACAGTAGATATAACCCATTCTGTATCACCATTAGATGCATTTATCGCATAGAATTTTCCATCTGGTGTACCTATATATATACTCCCATCTGCATATGTTGGAGAATTAGTTAGATAATTTCCAGATAACCCTCTAGTATATATTGTTTTATTCCATAGTTCATTACCATCTACATCTATAGCGTATAGTATTCCATCTGGAGATGCAACAAATATTTTATCGCCATATACAGCTGGAGAAGCAGAACCTGCATATCTATAGGCGTCTGCTTGAGTATCTCCAATAGAGATATTCCATAGTATCTTTCCATTCTCTAGATTTAATGCTGTAAGCTGCGTATATGCAGTAAATGGTACAGTAGAAAGTTTTTTAGTTAAAACAAAAACCTTTCCATTATATATAACTGGTGATGTATATCCAATAGGTCCAATGTTTTTACTCCATATTTTTTTACCATTAGAATTTAAAGCAAAAATACTGTTACCAAGTAGGTTTTCACATCCTACTACTATAATATCTCCATCAACTGCAGGTGTACAAAAGCTAGCTGCAGGTAGATTATATTCCCATTGAAAAACACCTTCTGTATTTATACAAATAACTTTATTATTCCCACTGCTGAAATTGAATTTATCTCCAACTTTATCCCACAAAGCAGAGTTACCACTCCAAGAGGTTATATACACTCTGCCATTATATATAACAGGTGATCCGGAGTAACATATAGCAGGTTCACTCGGATGGACGCTACTATAACTAAAACGCCATTTATATTGATTGGATAGAATATCTTTATCGTAAGCGTATATTTCATTTTCTATACCACCACCCCTAGCTGATGTACCTGTTGCAACTACTATAATATCATCGTTAACTGCAGGCGTAGATGTAACATTATAATCAGGTATCTCTGAGGATGCAATCCATGGATTTGGAACTGCTAAACCATTATTTTTACGAGTGTCAAATGCATAGATCTTTCTTCCATCTTGAGAGATAATATATGCAATTTTACCCTTTACAACAGGGTTTCTCTGTTCTCCACCAACTGGTGTATTGGTATACCATCTAAGATAATTATTAGTTGCATTAGGGGCTTTACCTGGTGATGCCCTAGTATTGGCAGGGTTCTGTCCAGGAAGAGGCCAATCATACAGTGATTGTATTATATATGCTTTCTCATCTTCAATTAAAATATTCTTTTTTGATTCTATCCTCAGATCCGTTGAAAATAAATCCTTCCATTTATCTTCTTCATTCTGCCATGTTATACCCCAGCTGTTGATCGCTGGAGATACAGAAACATCAGTTGTATGCAATGTTGCTTTTATTATCAGTTTATAGTCAGTTGGAACATTTCTTATAGATACATAATTTATAGATCCATGAGTGTAGAAACCATTGGAGTTGCCTGGTAGGAAAGTATCTTCCACTAGTTTACTACCATTATCTGTTTCATATAAAAGTTGATATCTAATATATGTTTTAGCTTCTATCTGGTCTCTCCATATTAGATAGCCCCATTGTTTCACATTGGATACAGGAAGAGGAGGTTTTGAATAAACTTCTCCAGTTGTAGAATATCCTAATCCATGTACGGTTAATTCAATGTAATCTGTGAATAAAGCGCATTTCTTCGAAAACTCTGGAGTTGCAACCACGCATATATCAATATATTTATCTTTCGAAACCGGAAAATCTTCATTTAGTGTGAAATTCAACTCCAATGGTTTATAATCATATGAACTATTAATATACATGTCATCTCCTTTAATCCACATTGGGATAAACTTACCATTAGGTTGCCAATAGTATAACTCTAACCCTGCGCAAGATTCAACTTCTCCATACCAATGGACCTTTATTTTATTAGCTTTAGTAAGATCATCTTTTATTTTAAATCTAAAATGATGAACCCATTTTAAAGTAGATTTCTTAGGGAATTGTAATAATGGGTATGTGTTTCCATCTTTACTAGCTATAGCAGGATATCCTATATTTCTATCTATCTCCTTCTCGTTTTTAAGCCATGTTATATTAACAGTTGGTGATAGATATGGTATAAATAAAAGCGTACTATAGGTATAAGCTCTATCATCTGAATCTCTAGTCCAATCTTGGAAATTATATGTATGCATATTAGATCCTTCTGGATTTAAAACAATCTTAGAATTTTTAATACTGCAGTTCGAAGATAATATGACGTCATCCTGAGAAAAACCGTCAACGAAGTATACCCCATCATCCCAGTTTATATTATCTCCATTAGCTGAAATATTAGAAGAACTCAGAGATGAAGGAAGGATGGATAACAAGAAGGTTAATAGCATAATAACAGAGATAATCCGTTTCTCCCGGAGATAAAACATATACATATATCTCTCACCCTTTATAATTTAAATCTCGATTTATATATCATTTATTTAAATGTTTTCATGTTTTAAAGGTTTTACTCAACCTCTCTCCTCGTTTCTTTATAGCTAAATAGTTAATAAATATATTCTAATTCTTGCTGTGTTGAATAACTTTTAAGTTTCCCTTCAGCATTCCCTCATTTTGCAGGAGGGAATTGGGATGCAAAAGAAGAGGAATTGGAAAGAGTATAATGAAAAACTTGTACGGAGAGGAGAAATCTATCTCTCACTAGATTTCCTTGAGAATTGGGATGAGGAATTGGAT
>QMTB01000105.1 GCA_003649845.1 Thermoplasmata archaeon
CATCATAGCGCCTCTACTATGATAACTATTGATGAGGAGTGTAATCATACATTAGAGGTGTATGCTGAAGATTGCCTTGGAAACAACAACAGTAAGATAGTATACTTCCATGTAGATGATAGCGAACCATCAATCAACATAGATATAGGTTTACCTCAATGTGAGATTATACCTGATGAAGAGTATTGTGTCAACTTTAGTACTCCTATAGATCTATCAGTCGAAGAAGAGGGTTGCTGCGATATACTAGTGAATGCATCATATAGAATAACAAATGATGATACTGGTGTTTCAACAGGTTGGATTCCAATGGATATACAAGGTGATAAAGCATTTTTAGAATATCACTTTGATGAAGAATGTAATCATACTATTGAACTCTATGCTGAAGACTGCCTAGGAAACAGTAATTATACATCAATGAAACTTCATGTAGATGAACAGGCACCAAATACAACTATAGAGTTCAGTGACTCTTATATTGATGAGGAAACTGGTGATCTATATATCAACTGTGATGCTATAATCTATTTGAATGCTTCCGATAATGGTTGCTGCGGAGAACTAAATTCCATCCATTACCGTGTATGGTATCAAGGTGAATGGACCGAGTGGTTTATTTCATATGAGGATAGTGTAAACTTCACTATGTCAGACTTTGACTTCGATGATGATTGTATACATTATGTAGAGTATTATGCTGATGATTGTCTTGGAAATACAGAGGAACTTCATAGCATAACTATACATGTTGATTGTACTCCACCTGAATTCATAATTCTCAAACCAGTTGATGGATGGTATTCCGATGGAGAGAGTATACCCGCAGTAGTGTTAGCAGAAGATATGCCTCTCTGTGGTGATTGTGTATCAGGTATTGCAGATGGATCGCAGGGATATGGCTATTTAATCGATGTATTCCCAGATTTCAATATAACCATACTTGATTCAACTAACTTCCTATATGATTCTGCTTCACACGAATATATAGGTAATCTAGTAATACCTGATCCTAGTGGTATACCTGATGGAGCAGTACTCTTTGTTGCAGGTGGAGAAGATAATGTTGGTAACGGTGGCAATAGCATACTTACTCTAATTCATAGCTATTGGTTACAATATATCGCCCAAGGTGGACCACCAATTGTTGAAGTTTTTGCAGATTGGTTAGCTGATTTCATATCAGATAGAAACATAGTAGTCATAGGCATTGATAATACACCTCCACAGGTAGATATCACACAGCCAATAGATAATCAACTACTTGGACCAGGAATACTACATATCTCAGCAGATATATCAGATGTATTATCTGGTGTTGTATCTGGTTCACCATGTTATGTAACACTTAATGATATCTACATAGGAACCCTACCATATAACTCCAATAGTGGTGAATGCGAGGGAATACTATTCCTATCAGATGATCTACCTACTATGATGAACGCCTTGCTTAATGTCTCAGTATATGATAGAGCTGGTAACAAAGGTGTTGGTACTGTAATAGTAGATTTCAGTAATCAGCAATCCCCATTTGCACCAACAGTTAGATTTATCAATCCAGAGAATGACACTACACATACAGGTACTATTGAGATCCAGATAGAAGCTCATGATGATGGAACTTCTGATGAAAATCTAACAGTTGTAATAGCCGTATTTAGACAAAATGATCCAGTGTTCCTATATGATGCAGTATATAATGCCTCTAGTGGATACTTCGAGTATAGCTTGGATATTTCCAAATATCAAGATGGTGCCAAACTTATGTTACAGGCATTTGCAAGTGATGAACAAAACAACCAGGGTATCTCCCTCCCAGTAATATGCTGGGTACATAGTAACATACTATATGATCAATGGTTGCATAACGGTTGGAATCTAGTAAACATACCAGAGATTTGTCCAGATGCAGATCATAGTGTACCTGCTGTATTGGCATGTATCGATGGACACTATGATTGGGTATTTGAGGTAGAAACTTGGAATGTATATGGACCAGGTATACCACATAACTCAGAAAACTATCTAGAAAATATGACAGAAGGTCACTGGTACTGGATAAACATTACAACCTGGCAAGGAGTAAGATTCTATATCGAAGAATGTCCACCACCAAATCATGCACCTGTTGCTAACGATGATAGCTATTCTACTGCTCAGGATGTCAGTATAGTGATATCCGATGCATCTGAAGGAGTTTTGTCTAATGATACAGATGCAGATGGAGATACCCTTACAGCAGTACTAGTCAGTGGTGTATCATATGGCAGTCTAACACTCAACAGCGATGGAACATTTACCTATACTCCTGATAGTGGATTCACTGGTACAGACAGTTTCACCTATAAAGCCTATGATGGAAAAGAGTATTCCAATGTCGCAACTGTTGAGATCATAGTATCAAGTGAGGAACTCTAAATGAGGAGATCCCTCCTCTCTCTTATATTTTTGATAAAAAATGTACAGATAAATATAAATACTACTAAAACAAACTCTTAGTGATAAAAAATAGTGGAGGAATAAAGGTATGAGAAAACAAATGTATATACCAGTGTTTATCGCTGGAATGCTTATTGCATCAATATTTACTATAGTGCCAGTACTCGGTGATGGTGGGAAAGCAGTTTATGGTATGTTATATATAATTGATGATGGTAGTGTAACGATACCAGATGGTAGTTCAGGTGTAGTTGTAAGATTTGAGAAGTTAAATGGCGAGATCATTGATGAAACTCAAGTATGTAATCCAGATAATGGTTCGAATTATCTATTAACTTTCTCTGGAAGTTATGAAGGTGAAACAGGTTATTTTAATATCTCTGTAGATGGTAAATGGTATACACCTGAGGATAATGCCTCTCTATATATTAGCAGTTGGACTGGAAAACGAGTAGATTTACATGTTGATATTTCCCCCTCTGAGGAGAATGACAACAATGGTGGTACTGGGGGAGGAACAGGTGGTAGTAGTGGTTCTGGCGGCGGTTTCGGTGGCGACACTGGTGATGGAACGAGTGGAAATAAACCGCCTGTTGCTATAGCTGATGCGAATAAAACCTATGTAGCAGTTGGAGAGTCTATATTATTTGATGGATCCCATAGTGTAGATGATAATGGCATTGTCAATTATACTTGGGATTTCAAAGATGGAAGTATGGGCTATGGTGTAAATGTTGTGCATTCTTTTACTCAAGAGGGATTATATGATGTTGTTCTCACTGTTAGAGATGCTGAGGGTTTAACTGATTCGGATACTATTGAAATACAGGTTACTGCAACTGGTAACTATCCACCAGAGAATCTTGATGTTTTAGGTCCAACAAGTGGAGATAAAGATGCATTTTATTCTTATAATATATCTGCTACTGATCCGGATGGCGATAGTGTAAAGTATATCATTGATTGGGGCGACGGATCTAGTGATACATCTAGTTTAATGATTAGCGGGGTAACATTTACTATATCTCATAATTGGTCTTCAGCAGGTCTATTTACTATTACAGTATATGCAGAGGATGAGCATGGTGCTCGATCTAACAGTGTTACCTTTACGATGTCTATTAGTGTTCAACCTGTTGGAGATATCGGTTATCTCATCGATAAAGATAGTGATAATAGCTATGATACATTCCATAATTCTGCTACAGGTCAAGAGACACCTGTTGCAAAGGATGATGCTGGTAAATATCTAATTGATTCCAATGGAGATGATACCTGGGATTATATCTATGATGTAGATACTGATACCCTCAATGAATACAACCAACCAAGTAATCTAGATCTTACATTGTTACTAGCTATACTAGCATTGATAGGTGCAATTATTCTAATAATTCTCCTATTGTTGAGAAGACGCGAGGAAGAAGATAAGAAGAAATCTAAGATTCTATAAAAATAATAACCCTTTTCTTTCTATCTTTTTTATTTATATCCTATTGATGTAGTTTTATTTTGTTTTTCTTTAGTCTCTCTCCAGATATATGAGATTATCCATGTAGCTAATAGACTTCCAAATAATAGTATGATGGGAGTAACAGGGTTTTCAAGTATCTTATAGTTATATAGGAATATAATCCCAAATGATGCCAGTAGTATACCCGATAATAGTTTCATTATTCTACCATGCCATTCTGATAGTTTTCTTCTACCAAGTGTTATCACAAATATTAGAACTATTATGATTAGAGGGATAACGTAGACTATGTTGTAGAATAATATATACATATAATATGATGCTGATCCTGCTTCTATACTCCTTTGTGATAAAACATTTGTAAAGGTAAATGGTAAACCTAGAGTGCATAATAATTCATAGAAGTTTACAGTTCCAGCTAGAATTATTGTTCCTATTATAATAGCTGTTAAACTCTGTTTTTTGACAAGTTGCCGCATCTTCTTATAGATCTCAGGTTTTTTATCATCAGGTATACTAAGCGATACCCCTTTCTTGAAGAAGAAGAAATCTTTGATATTTAATAGGCCCATTGGTAATACTATACATCCTACAGCTATGGTTAAAAGCATCATATTTTCCTTGCTTTGTATCCTAATAAGTGCTTCATACATTACAAACATAAATAACATATATAATAAACCTGAGAAGAAGATGAATATACTTCCTATTAGAAGCATTTGTTTACGAGATCTAGCGTAGATAAGCATATTAAGTAGAAATATCAAGATGAAAAATGCACATGGATTAAAACTATCTATACCTGCCAGTACTATAGTTAAAATAGGTAATGATAGCTCAGAAACATCTATCCTGCCCAAAGGTGTATAAATAATATTATTTTTTTTATGATCTTCATTATCATTACTATTGTATGTTGGAGGATGATATTCTCCTGATAGAAATTGATTGATTATATTATTTAGATTAGAAACAGTTATATTAAACTGTCCTATTGGTTCAGTAGAGATAGAATCGTTTTTGATTACTACAAATGGATATGGATAGAAATCGTAGATATTCTTCCATTCCTGAAATGCTGTGTCATTCGTTATAACATCTTTTAGATTTATCTTCAAGATACTTTTATATGATTCGTTGTTTATAAAATATGTTTCTATTAGATGTAATTTTTCTTCGCATTCACCACAGTTACTAGAATAATAGAAATCCATCGTTACCTCTGATGCTATAGCAGGAATCGCAAGAAATATACTGACATATAATAGTATTATTATTCCAATTATTTTTTTATTCATTCAAACTAGAGATAATATGTTAAAGATAAAAAACCTTTGTCCAGATAGGGAGAGCTATTTGAATAGCAGGGAGGTAGATTCTCTCTATACACTATAGAGGTAAAAAAGAAGATGAATCGACTAAATCCTACCCCTCTAGTTTTAAACATCCAAATAACACAGATGATTTGAACACAATATGGGTAACCTGAAGGTTTTCATTTAGTTTCTGAGTATCGACAATCTCCTATTCAGATGGTAAAGACATCAAAACCATTTTTATGGGAGGTATACATGTTTTAGGTGCTGTTAACTTAAGATTTTAATCCCATCCCACTTATTCCATAGTTTTGGGTGTCTCACATATGGAATGGGATGGGATTGAGGATATTAAAAGACTTTAAAG